>JBFFCR010000218.1:0-6774 GCA_041559855.1 Anaerolineae bacterium
ACTGATGAAGAGGGCCTCCAACTGCTGAGGCATTTGGGGATGCCCTTTGGCGCTCGCCAGGATAGCCGTTTCTAAGGAGGGAATGTGGCCAAGAAGAGCATGATCGTCCGGGAGACCAGACGGAAGTATCCAGCTCGCGTGCGAAATCGGTGTTCGCGGTGCGGGCGTCCGAGGGGATATATGCGGCGTTTCAAGCTGTGCCGTATCTGCTTCCGTGAATTGGCCAACAAGGGGTCGATCCCCGGCGTGATCAAGTCGAGTTGGTAGGTGTTTCGTCGGCCGTTTAGAACGGGCGAATTGTAGATCAGAGAGTGGGGTGGCATATGCCTACAACGGATCCGATTGCTGATATGCTGACCCGAATTCGCAACGGGTTGATGGTGCGCAAGCCGTTTATCTTGGTGCCGAGCTCCAAGATAAAGGTGGCGATCGCGCAGATTCTGCTGGAAGAGGGATTCATCCAGGGGTACGAGGTGACGAACGAGCGCCCGCAGCCCAACATCCGGCTGTGGCTCAAGTATGATGAAAAGCGGCGGCCGATCGTGACCGGTTTGAAGCGAGTGAGCAGGCCGGGCCGGCGGGTGTACAGCGGCAAGGCCGATCTGCCGTGGGTGTTGAGCGGTCTGGGGATCGCTATTGTCAGTACCCCAAAGGGTGTGATGACGGACAGGGAAGCTCGCCGAACAGGCGTGGGTGGCGAGATTCTGTGCTACGTGTGGTAAAGGCGTGCGCCGAGCATGGTGCGCGGACTCGTCCGTAGCCTGACGAGGGAGGAGCAATGTCTCGCGTTGGTAAGAAACCAATTGAGCTGCCGCAGAAGGTAGAGGTTGACATCCGGGGCAGCGAGGTGACGGTCAAGGGACCGAAGGGAACCCTCAATCGGGTGTTTGATCCCAATATGGAGATCAAACTGGAAGAGGGGATCCTCTCCGTGGAGCGCCCGACGGATCAGCGTGGTCACAGGGCGATGCATGGCCTGACCCGTGCCCTGCTAGCCAACATGGTGCATGGCGTATCGGAAGGGTATTCGAAGGTCCTGGAGATCGTGGGCACTGGGTACCGGGCCGAGATGCAGGGCGATACCCTGATACTCTATCTGGGGTACTCTCACCCGATCGAGTTCCCGCCGCCGGAGGGCATCAGTTTCGAAGTGCCGAGAGGTGGGCGCAGCGTGACGGTGCAGGGGACTGACAAGGAACTGGTGGGCGAGATTGCGGCGCGAATCCGGCGGCAGCGTCCTCCAGAGCCCTACAAGGGCAAAGGTGTCCGCTATGAGGGCGAGTACGTGCGGCGCAAGGCCGGCAAAGCGGGCCGCGTTGGCTCCGGGGCGTAGAGGCAGGAGGATAGATGGATAAGGCGAGAGCAAAGCGTCTGGCGCGCCAGAGGCGGCACGAACGAGTGCGCAGGCATGTGAGCGGTACCTCGGATCGCCCCCGCCTGTGTGTGTTTCGCAGCTTGCGGCACATCCAGGCGCAGGTTATCGACGATACGCAGGGTCACACATTGGCGGCGGCATCCACCCTTGATGCCGAGGTCCGCAGCCAGCTTGAAGGCAAGGACAAATCCGCTCAGGCTGGGGTCGTGGGCGAGGCGATTGCCAAGCGAGCCCTGGAAGCAGGCGTCAAGCAGGTTGTGTTTGACCGGGGTGGGTACAAGTATCACGGACGGGTCAAGAGCCTGGCCGATGCTGCGCGCAAAGCAGGGTTAGATTTCTAAGTCCTCGAGCAGGGCTTGCTAGATTGTGATCCGGACGACAGGGAGGAACGATGGGCCGTAGACAGGATAGTGGTCGAAGGCGAAGAGGTCGCGAAGAAGAGGGCGACGGCCTGGACGAGCGCGTGGTGCACATAGCCCGAACTGCCAAGGTGGTGAAGGGCGGCCGGCGCTTTAACTTCCGTGCGCTGGTGGTCGTCGGCGACAGCAATGGAAGCGTGGGCATTGGCGTGGGCAAGGCACGGCAGGTGCCCGATGCGATCCGCAAGGGCGCCGAGCGAGCCCGAAAGAATATGAGGCAGATTCCGTTGGTCGGGACGACGATCCCTCATGAGACGACGGTGCGCTATAGCGCTGCCAGGGTTATGCTTCGGCCAGCATCTCCGGGAACAGGCGTCATTGCCGGCGGCGGGGTGCGGGCTGTGGTGGAGGCAGCTGGTATCAAGGACATCCTGACCAAGTCGATGGGCAGCGCCAATATCCTCAACGTCGTCAAGGCTACCATGCACGCGCTGGACTCGTTGAAGGATCCGGCTGTGGTTGCCGAGCGCCGTGGTGTTCCGGTGAGCAAGGTCTCGCCTTTCTGGATGAGGGGGGAGGCCAATGAGTAGCGAGCGGAAGCTGCAGATCAAGTGGGTGAAGAGCAGCATCGGCTACTCGCGCCGGCAAAAGGCCACGATCCGCGCTTTGGGTTTCCGCCGGATGGGCGATGTGGTGGAGCAAGCTGACACGGCGGTGATCCGTGGCATGATCGACAAGGTGAGCCACCTGATAGAGGTGGTGGAACTCTCGGAATAGGGGTTCTTTTGAGGCGGGGAAGCACCGGGCTGGGATTGAGTGTGGGATGGTTTCCCGGAGAACGGTTCCCCTGGTATCTTGGAGTGGGTGAGCGATGAAACTACACGAGTTACAGGCTCCCAAAGGGGCCAGAAAGTCCCGAAAGCGAGTGGGCCGGGGCATTGCAGCCGGGCAGGGCAAGACAGCCGGTCGCGGCACCAAGGGCCAGGCATCTCGCTCGGGCGGTACAAAGGGACCGTACTTTGAAGGTGGGCAGTTGCCGCTGGTGCGGCGCCTGCCTTTCAAGCGGGGCTTTACGAATATCTTCAAGGTGCAGTATGTCCCAGTGAATCTATACCGGCTGGCGGAGTTTGAGGCCGATGTGGAGGTCTCGCCGGAGACTTTGGCTGCGGCGGGCATCATCAAGTCGGCCGATCTGCCGGTGGCCATACTGGGGCAGGGCGAGCTGGAGCACGGCCTTGTGGTCAAGGCACACCGATTCTCGAGCAGCGCGCGAGCCAAGATCGAGAAGGCTGGCGGCTCGGTTGAAGAGCTGCCGTGGAAAGTCGAGCGCGGCCGGCGGATTGGCTCGTAGCCAGTCCTGGCTGAGCGCGTCTCTGCTGACGCATCGTGTGGCGATCTGGCCGAAGGGGGTAAGCAGCTATGATCCAGGCAGTTCGTAGTGCATTTGCACTGCCAGACCTGCGCAAGAAAATCCTGATCACCTTCTTGATCCTGGCGATCTATCGTTTGTTTGCACACATACCAGTGCCTGGGGTCAACTCGGACGTTCTGGACCAGCTGTTCCAGTCGAACCAGTTGTTGAACCTGCTGGACCTGTTGTCTGGCGGGGCGATGGCCCAGTATTCGGTGATGGCCATGGGCGTGTATCCATACATCACCGCCCAGATCATCATCCAGTTGCTCACGCCGATCATCCCCCAGTTGCAGGCGATGCAACAGGAGGGAGAGCAGGGACGGGCCAAGATGAACCGCATGACATGGTACCTGACGGTGCCGATGGCAGCTCTGCAGGCGTATGGGCAGGCGGTGATCATGACCCAGCTCGGTGGTGGTGTGTCGATCCTGGAGCAGTTTGGCTTCCGGGATGCACCGCTCCCGACCTTTGCCATCTTGATATCGATGACAGCTGGCACGCTGTTTGCGGTGTGGCTG
The DNA here is from genome assembly GCA_041559855.1 of Anaerolineae bacterium. GTDB lineage: Bacteria > Chloroflexota > Anaerolineae > JAAYZQ01 > JAAYZQ01 > JBFFCR01. Next base: position 3,667 of record JBFFCR010000218.1, read on the forward strand.
GGCGAGCTGATCACCGAACAGGGCATCGGCAACGGCACGAGCATCATCATCCTGGGTGGCATTGTGACGCGGTTGCCGCAGAACATCCTGAACCTGATCGTGGGCCAGCGATGGATCGAGCTGCTCGTCTTTGTCATCATTACGGTGATCACCGTCTTTGGTATCGTGATCATCCAGGAAGGCAAGTTGATGATCTGGGTGCAATATAGCAGCCGGACGCTGGGGCAGCGCGGCGGGCGGCTGAGGCAGACGCGCTCGGTACGGACGCACATTCCGCTGCGCGTGAATATGGCAGGCATGATCCCGCTCATCTTTGCCCAGAGCCTCATGGTGTTTCCGAGCACGATTGCCGGCTACTTTATGGCTCCGAGCGGGCAAGCGGCGGAGGGGTTCGTGCAGAACGCAGCCTATTGGGTGGATCAGATCTTTAACCCACAGTACAATGTCTACTGGCCGTTGTACTTTCTCCTGGTGGTGGGTTTTACGTACTTTTATACGGATACGATCTTTCAGCAGCAGAACATGGCTGAGAACCTGAGGAAGCAGGGAGCCTCGATCCCGGGCATCCGCCCGGGCAAGAGGACCGAGACCTATCTGACGCAGAAGGTGCGGCGGATCACGCTGGTAGGGGCTCTGTTCCTGGGTCTCGTGGCGGTGCTGCCCTGGCTGGTGGGGCTCTTTATGACTATCTTCACTGGCGCGGGCGGATCGGCCTACTCGGGTGGCGGGGCGATGCTCATCTCCTCCACAGGCCTGTTGATTGTCGTCGGTGTGGTTCTGGATACCATGCGACAGCTGGAGGCCCAACTCCAGATGCGACACTACGACAAGTTCCTGCGCAAGGGCATTCTGGGCTGAGGTCCTGCGGGCCGCGGAGAGGAAGCTGGTCATGGCATCGGATGTGCTGTTCCTTGTACTGCTTGGAGGGCCGGGGGCTGGGAAGGGCACCCAGGCGGAGCGCCTGTCAGAAGCGCTAGGAATTCCGCAGGTGTCTACCGGCGAGTTGTTCCGCGAGAACCTCAAGAAGGAGACGGAACTCGGCCTGCTGGCCAAGGGGTATATGGAGCGCGGCGAGCTGGTCCCGGACGAGGTCACCGTGGGCATGGTTCGCGAGCGGCTGGCGCGACCTGATGCCAGCAAGGGGGCGATCCTGGACGGGTTCCCACGCACGATCGCGCAGGCCGAAGCGCTCGAGGCGCTGCTGGCCGAACTCGGTCATGAGCTGGCTGTGGTGCCCAATATCGAGGTGCCAGAGGAGGTACTGCTGGCACGGTTGGCCGGGCGGTGGACATGCCGCAAGTGCGGTGCGATGTACCATCAGCTCTTCAGCCCGCCAAAGGAAGAGGGTGTGTGTGACAAGTGTGGCGGGGAGCTATACCAGCGGCCCGACGACACGCCCGAGACACAGAAGCACCGGATTGCGGTGTATCTGAAGCAGACGGCTCCCCTGATCGATTACTATCGAGAGAAGGGGTTGCTGGCGGAAGTGGATGGCCGGCCGGGCATCGAACAGATACAGGCCGAGCTACTGGGCATCATCCGGGCGCTATGATCACGCTCAAGTCTGCACACGAGCTGGCCCTGATGCGCGAGGCGGGCCGGATCGTTGCGGAGGTGCTGGCTGAGATCCGGGAGGCGGTTGCGCCTGGGGTTACCACGGCTGACCTGGAGTCGATTGCCGGCAGGATCATTGTAGAAAAGCATCGGGCGATTCCCTCTTTCAAGGGCTATCGCGGCTTCCCGGGGATGGTGTGTGCCTCCATCAACGAGGAGATTGTGCACGGAATCCCGGGGCCGCGCGTGCTGAACGAGGGTGACATTGTAAGCGTAGATGTGGGCGTCATCTACAAGGACTACCACGGCGACGCAGCCATCACGGTAGCTGTGGGCGAGATCGATGCCGAGAGCCAGCGCCTGATGGAGGCGACAGCCGAATCGTTGCGAGTGGGCATCGAGGCTGCCAAGCCAGGTAGTTTTACAACGGACATTTCAAAGGCGATCCAGGAGCATGTGGAGAGCCAGAGATACTCGGTCGTGCGGGAGTATACGGGGCACGGGATCGGACGGCAGATGCACGAGGATCCGCAGATTCCCAACTACTTTGAGCCGCGACTGGGGGGACGCGTCAGGCTGCGACCAGGCATGACGTTTGCGCTGGAGCCGATGGTCAACATCGGCGACTGGAGGACGCGGCTGCTGGAGGATCGTTGGACTGTGGTGACGGCCGACGGGACGCGGTCCGCTCATTTTGAGCATACGGTGGCTGTCACCAAGAACGGCCCGGAGATTTTGACCATTCTTTAGCGGGCCTGGGAGGTGTTTTGTGAAAGTTAAACCGTCTGTGAAACGGCGTTGCGAGAAGTGCAAGATCATCAAGAGGCGCGGCGTGATACGCGTCATCTGCGAGAATCCGAAGCACAAGCAGCGGCAGGGGTAGACGCGAAAGGCATGGGGATGGCCGTGCACGATGGTGCGTGGCGACCTGTGTACTGAAACGGAGGAGATCGATGGCACGTATTGCGGGTGTGGACTTGCCGCGGGACAAGCGGATTGAGATCTCGCTGACCTATATCTACGGGATCGGCCGGTCCGTCAGCCAGGAGATCCTCAGCCAGGCTGAGGTTGATCCGAACACGCGGGTGCGGGATCTGGCCGAGAGCGAGGTGGCCCGGCTGCGCGAGATCATCGACCGGAACTATCGAGTAGAAGGTGACTTGCGGCGCGAGGTGGCGATGAACATCAAGCGCTTGCAGGAGATCGGCTGCTATCGAGGCATCCGCCACCGGAAGGGTCTGCCGGTACATGGTCAGCGAACGAGGACGAACGCTCGGCAGAAGCGAGGGTCGCGCAAGACTGTGGCGGGCAAGCGCCGGTCGCGAGCAAAGAAGTAGTGCCTAGCGGCTAGGAGGTATAATGGGAAGAAGGCGACAGGGTCCGAGGCGTGGGCCGCGCCGTGAAAAGCGCGTAATCCCGAGGGGACAGGCTCACATCCAGGCCACGTTCAACAACACGATCATCACGATCACCGATCCGGTGGGGAACACGGTGACCTGGGCAAGCGCCGGGACAGCTGGTTTCAAGGGATCGCGCAAGAGTACGCCCTACGCT
>JBFFCR010000219.1:0-6705 GCA_041559855.1 Anaerolineae bacterium
CAGAGCTTCCTCCAGGCGCTGGATGATGGTTTGGAAGATCTTGACCCGTGCCCAACGGCGGTCGGTGGCTTCCACGATGGTCCATGGGCCCCACTCGGTGTCGGTCCGCTCCAGCATCTCCTCAGTGGCTACAAAGTACTCCTTGTACTTGCGGTGATGCTCCCAGTCCTCCGGCTGCACGTGCCAACTCTTGAGTGGGTCCTTTTCCAGTTTCTTGAAGCGGCGCTTTTGCTCTTTCTTGCCGATGTGCAGGAAGAACTTGATAATCACGCACCCGTCGTCGGCGAGGGTTCGCTCAAAGCCGACGATGTCCCGGTAGCCTTTGCGCCACTCGCGCACCGGCGTCAGGCCCTCCACCCGCTCGACCAGCACCCTTCCATACCAACTGCGGTCAAAGATGGCCATCTCCCCATAGTTGGGGATCTTGAGCCAGAACCTCCACAGCCAGGGCAGTTGTTTCTCAAAGGTACGCGCTTCCCGGATGGGATACAGCTGGAAGCCACGCGGGTCCAGCCGTGAGGTGAGCAGGTTGATGGTAGTGCCTTTGCCTGCCGCATCCCAGCCCTCAAAAACGATGATAGTTGGGATCTTGGCGTCCCAACAAGATTTTTCCAGATCGTACAGGCGCCGCTGGAGCCGCGGGATCTGGGCCTTGTACTCTTCCTTCGATAGTTTCCGGGTGAGGTCGATCTTTTCGAGCATCGATGATCTCCTTTCCTCTACAGGCGGGCGATCGCCTCGGCGACCATCCTGCTGAACTTCGGGTCCTGTAGCATCTGCCAAACATCTGGGAAGGTCTCCAGCAGACGGTCACGTTCTTGTCGCTTGGCAGCCAGATATTTCTCCACGCCTGGCGCGTCTACGGGCGCAACGGTCTCAACAGTGGGATCCCCGTCCGGCTCCCAGGTCCCTCTCTGGAGAAAGTCATGTAGCAGGGCGCAGGCCACGACGGCGTCCTGTAGGTTGCCCAGGTGATCCTGGACGACCACGATCGACTTGATGAGGGCCTTGGCGCTCGGGCCGAGGATCTCACGAAAGAACTCAAGGGTGTAGCGCAGTCGCTTGCAGGCAATGCGCAGGGAGTGGAGGCGTTCTGTCGGCGGATTGGGGACGCTCACCCAGTCGTGGTAGGCGCGCACCGCAGCCAGTCGTTGGTAGATGACCATGGGTGCGACGTGCCGCACCTGATACGGCGGCGGGTCATCGCCGTCAAATGCGATGGGCCGGCTCCCCATCCCTTCAGTTTCCACGAACTGGCCAAGCCGTTCCTTGAAGCGACGGTACTTGGCGCTGTCCAGGTGGGTGTTCATCCTTTCGCGCGCCGAGTCGCGGCGCGCAGTGAATACAGCCAGGAATCCGTCCAGGTCGTGCTGCTGCTCCACTGGTAGGGTGGACAGGTAGCTATCGATCTTGGCACGAAACACGTCCATGTCACGGACGGGACCCAGAGCACGACCAGTGCGCTTGAGTCCCTTTCGAAGGCGGGACACGTCGTTGGGCTCGTAGTATGCGCCAAAGACACGGAATGCGGCCCTCATCCTGCGGGTGGCTACCCGCATGTCGTGGAGCGACTCGATCTCCATGCCCAGGCGCGTGCCCGGCTCGTTGTAGACCATCCGCCGGTAGTGGAAGCGAAGGGTCTTGCGTCCTGCCTCACTCATGGGGTCGTCTGGTTCGATGCCGGGAGTTGATAGAAGCTCGCCTGCCGATGGAGGAGACTCGTGCACCGTTCCTGTACCCGGCGGCTGCAAATCGGTGGCCAATGGGCGCGCCTCACGGGGCGCCGGGCTGGCGTCCAGCAGCGCCAGTCCCCGCTCGAACTTGGACCGACTTTGGGGCTGCAGGCCCCACTCCACCTGCAGTTCCTGGACAATCTGAATCAAGAGCTCCTCGCTGCCCCCCTGCACGAGCTCAACTTCCAGTTCCAGGTAGGTGGCGGCAGTCGCGGATTCCCGGAATAGGCGGACGCGGTCCAGATTCAACTCTGCCACCAACCGCTCGCCATCAAATAGGCGAGATCGGTGGCGGCTTTGCTCAGCTTCGAAGAGAGGGACGACGGGCTCGTGTCCACGCAGGCGCAGGGCCAAGTCGCGGGCGGCGCTGGCAGGCCAGTGTTGGGGGGGCAGTGGGCGTGGCAGTTCTACCTCGTATTCCTCGCGGCGGTGGATGGCGCCAGAAACCGTTCCCAATCCTTTGAGGGTGGCCAGGGTGAGATCATCCTGCTGGCGTATCCGGCAGGCGAATCCACCCGCCAAGATACTGCCATCATCGGTGTCCAGATACTGGTCGTGGAGGTGGAGCAGCACCGGTTCTTTCAGGCTGTATCCAGCCAGTGAGGTCGCTCCCAGCAGTGTCTGGAACGTCTGCTCGTCCGGGATGCTGAACTTGGCCTCGACCTCCAAGACGTCTGCCCTCCTTGCCAACGTGCCGGGACGGTTGACGATGCCCAACTTGAGTATACCATGTCCGCCGGTTTGGCGCAAGCAAGTCTCGGCAGGCTTGTTGGAGCGCGCGGGGCTATGTCTTTGCCATTCGTGGGCGCAACCAGCTCCAGAGCGCGCCGCGGCTCGGGGAGAAAAGAAAGGCCAGGATGAAGAATCCCGTGCAGACCAGAACCACCGCTGCGCCGGAGGCTACATTGATGTAGAATGATAGGTAGAGGCCCGCCACCGACGAGACGGCCCCTATGGCTGCGCCGACAAGCATCATGTGCCACAGGCGGCGCGTCAGCAAGTAGGCGGTGGCAGCGGGTGTAACCAACATGGCCACCATTAGCGCCACACCAACCGTCTGTAGGGAGACGACGACCGTTAGGGCGATGAGGGTCAGCAGGAGGTAGTTGAGCAAGTTCAATGGCAGGCGCAGTGTGGCAGCCAGAATCGGATCGAACGAGATAACAAGTAGCTCCTTGTAGAGAAGGAACACGGCAAGCAGCGCCACGGCTCCGAGCGCAGCCGTCAGCCAGAGGTCAGCACTCGACACGCCCAGTACATTGCCGAACAGGATGTGAGCCAGATCGACGCTGTAGGTTTGGACGGTCGATAGTAGTGCGACCCCCAGGGCAAAGCAAGCGGCAAAGATGACGCCGATGGCTGTATCTTCCTTCACCTGCCCGCGACCGCTCACGTACCCGATGCCAACTGCAGTTAGCAGCCCCATGACGAGCGCACCCCAGAATAGGTTGATCTCGAGCAGGTAGGCCCCGGCAATACCCGGCAGGATGGCATGTGCCAGGGCATCGCCGAAGAAAGCCATGCCGCGCAGCACCACGTAGGTGCCAACCACCGCGCAGAGCGTACCAACCATGAGCGATGCCAACAAGCCCCGGATCATAAAGGGGTAGCGCAGGGGTTCTGCTAGCAGGTCAAAGAGTTCAGCCATGGGCATGCTCTCCTTCGCCGCAACACCCGATGTCGCCGACCACCATCGCGTAATCTTCGCCATGCCATAGGGCCTGCCCACCGTAGGCCGTTGACAGGGTTGCGGATGTGATCGCCTCTTGGGGCGGGCCATAGGCGATCAACCGGCGGTTGAGGAGAGCCAAGCGGTCAAAGCGCTCCGCAGCCAGGTTGAGGTCGTGGGTGGAGACCAGCACAGTCACGCCGTGGTCGCGCAATCCCTCGATGATCTCCAGGATAGCCTCCATTGAAGGTGCGTCAACGCCGGTAAACGGCTCGTCCATGAGGAGGATGTTGGCTTCCTGAGCCAGGGCCCGCGCAATGAATACGCGTTGCTGCTGCCCGCCCGACAGCTCTGCGATCTGTGTGTTGGCGTACTCGAGCATGCCCACCTGTGCCAGGCACTGCCGCACGATTTCCCGGTCGCGGGGACGCTGCCAGCGCAACCAACCCATCTTGGTGATGCGACCCATCATCACGGTGTCATGCACGGTGACGGGAAAGCTCCAGTCCACGACCGAGCGCTGGGTCACGTAGCCGAACTCGGCACCGTTGGCATTTGTTGTGCCACTGGCGGGATGGAGCAGGCCCACGAGAGCCTTGAACAGCGTGCTCTTGCCGGCCCCGTTGGGCCCCACGATGGCCACTCGCTCGCCGGCGTGCACGGCAAAGCTCACATCCCTGAGGGCGTATTTCCCATTATACTTGATCGAGAGGTGGTCTACTTCCAGGATCACTGGCATGGGCCTTGTTACCTCCGTGCGTGTGGGCGCTGGGCATCCGCGCTCACTTGAGAGAGCTCACGATGGCGCTGACGTCATAGCGCATCAGCGAAATGTATGTCTCGGCGCCGCTGCCCGGTTCGCCCAGCGAGCCGCTGTAGAGCGCCACCACCTTGACGCCGGTGTCCGCTGCCACCTGTTCGGCCAGCTTGGGGTTGACCGTGCTCTCCGCAAAGACCGCCGGTACACCGTACTCGAGGATGGAATTCTCAAGCGCAGCAATGTCGCGGGCCGATGGTTCGGCGGAAGGACTGAAGGGATAGATGGCGCCGACCTGCTCCAGGCCGTACCGTCCCGCAAGGTAGCCAAAAGATGGGTGGTTGGTGATCAGTTTGCGATTGGCCTGGGGAATGGATGCCACCTGTTCGATGATCCAGGCGTCCAGCTCATGCAACTTCTGTGTATAGTCTGCGGCGTTGGCCCGGTATGCCTCGGCATTGGCTGGATCCAAGGTGCTCAGCACGTGCTCAATTGTCTGCACCCAGGCAATTACATTTGTGACGTCGAACCAGACATGCGGATCTATGTCTCCCTCGTCGTGCGCGTGCCCGTCGCCCTCCTCGAGCGCACCCCCGATCAACCGGTGCTGGAGTCCGTCGGAGAGGTAGACATGAACCGCTGTGCCTCCGGCGCTTCTGAAGACTCGTTCCAGATCCGATTCCAGGCCAGCGCCGCTGGCGAAAACGACGTGTGCGTCGTAGATGGCGGCCGAGTCGGCAGGCGTGGGCACATAGCTGTGCGGATCGATGCCAATGCCCATCAGTGTGACCAACTCGATTCGGTCGCTGCCCACCTGGCCGACTATGTCGCCCACGATATTGGTCGTGGCGACAACCTGGAGCCTTTCTCCTGCGGCGAGGGAGACTGGTGTCAGATTGTCGAGATCGTCCTGTGTCTGTTGGGACGCTGGCGCGCCGCCACAGCCAGCCACCATGGCTCCGAGCAATACGGCAACGCCAAGCCATGACAGAAGGGTCTGCCCAAGGGTTCTCATCCTTCGAGTCCGTTCCTTTCAGCAGTGATCATGCGGGACTCCCTCCTCGGGCAGAGACCTGCTGGCAGTTCGAGCATACGCCTACCAGTTCAAGGAGGTGATCCTCGATCGTGTATCCGGTCTGCTCTTCGATGCGGTTGAGAAAGGGCAAGAGATCGCAGCCCTGGAACTCGACCGCGGCGCCACAATGACGGCAGACCAGATGGTGATGATGGCCATTGTTGGCCGTGGCATAATTGTGACAGCCGTCCGCGGCGTGGATGCGCCGCACAAAACCGAGTTCGGACAGTAGGTCCAGTGTGCGATACACGGTCACCAGCCCGATGGTGGGATAGTATAGCTTGGCCCGCTCGAGCACCTCTGAGGGACTGGCATGGCCCTCATCCTGCAGCAGGGCTCGGACTATTGCGCGGCGGGGCTTGGTGATTCGATAGCCTGCCTGACTCAATTGCTGGATAACACTCTTCTCTGACAATACGCCCATAACTGAAAACAGTTTTCAATAGTTGTAAGCACAGTATACCGTTGGCGGCCCATCCCGTCAAATCGGACAGCGTGCGCGCTGGTTGCGTTTCTATCGGGCAACAGCTCGCGTGCAGAGTTGACGTTTTCTCCTATCTCTGTTACAATAATGACGGCGACCATTTACTCAGAGAAACCCGGAATTCGCTCGCGGGCCGCCGGTTTGCTGTGCCGCGAGCACGCCTCTGGATCTGGACGCGCTTTCGGCAACGCAAGACCTGGCGCCGGCGACTGCACCATGCGGAGGCAGCATGGCCTGCGGTTGCCTCAGTCAAGCGCCCACCGGCAAGGGCAAGCGGGGAAACGGTATGCGCAAGATAGCCATCGTCGGGTTCAAGGGTGGCATCGGTAAGACGACAACCACCGTCAGTTTGGGTGCCGCTCTGGCGCGGCGCAATCGACGGGTCCTGCTCATTGATACCGACACCCAGGCCAATGTCTCCCTCTCTCTGGGGGTAACCGGCTATGGGGACACGCTGGCAGAGGTTCTGCTGCGCAAAGCCAAGGCCGAGGCCACCATCGTTCGCGCCAGGCGGAACCTGGACCTGATACCTGCCGATCTGAGCCTGTTCAAAGCCCAGCAGCGCATGGTCCTGGAACTCGCCCGCGAGCAGATCCTTTCGGATGTGCTGGGCAGGCTGAATGGCTATGACTACCAACTGCTGGACTGTGCCCCTTCCATCTCCCTGTTGACCGTCAATGCCATCGCCTACGTGCAGGAGGTCTTTGTGCCGGTGTCGATGGAGATGCTGGCGGTGGCTGGCGCCAGGCAGTTCATGCGCTATCTGCGCGACGTAAGCCGCCTGCTCGGGAGCGGGGCTGTGATCCGGTTGATCATCCCCACCTTCTTTGATCCTCGCCGTCGCGTGAGCAGTACGGTTCTGCAGATACTGGCCAGGGAGTTCGGGTCCCGGGTCACGCATCCGATCCGGATCGATACCAAGCTTTCAGAAGCGCCCGGCGTGGGGCAGACCATTTTCGAGTACGAGCCCGGGGCACGTGGGGCGGC
>JBFFCR010000220.1:0-6660 GCA_041559855.1 Anaerolineae bacterium
ACGAGTGGCGCGGGCTGGGCACGCTGGAGACTTCCGCCAAGGCCAAGCAGCGATGGGGCGACGGCAGCACGGTCATCTCTATCGGACAGGCAGGCGAGTTCCTGATGGGCGCCGCGGGTGTTGTCTGCACCGGGGCCGGAGAGCAGAACAGCCGCATGGCGGCGCGCGGTGGGCTGGGCGCACTCATGGGCAGCAAGGGCCTCAAGGCCATCGTGCTCGACGCCTCGGCGACCGAACCCCTGCCACTGGCCGACCCGGATCTGTTCCGTGACTCGGCGCGCCGTTTTGCCACCGAATTGATCGAGAGCCCCAAGACGGGCCGCAAAGGCGCCATGCACACCTACGGAACCTCGGCCATCGTCGCGGCGGTCAACGAGATGGGGGCATTCCCGACGCGGAATTTCAGCGCGGGCAGTTTCGAGGAGGCGGAGAACCTGACCGGGCAGCGCCTCCGGGAGATCACCCTGGAGCGCGGCGGCAAGGTGGGCACCACCTGCATGGCAGGCTGCGTCATTGCCTGCTGCAATCTGTTTGTGGACGAGGGCGGCGAGGGGATCGTATCCACGTTGCAGTATGAGACGATCGGATTGCTCGGCTCCAACCTGGGCCTCGGCAGCCTGGACGAGGTGGCCCGCCTGAATCGCTTGTGCAATGACTATGGGCTGGATTCTATCGAGGCCGGGGCCGCGCTGGGAATCGCAGCGGAGGCAGGTCTCGCCCGCTTTGGGGACGAGGAGAGTTTCGCCGCGCTCCTGGACGAGATCGCAGCGGGCAGTGTACTGGGCCGGGTGCTGGGCCAAGGCGCCGTCACCACTGGCCGTGTTCTGGGCATATCCAGGGTGCCCGCGGCCAAAGGTCAGGCGATGCCTGCCTACGACCCCCGCGCGCTCAAGGGCAACGGCGTGACCTATGGTTCATCGCCCATGGGCGCCGACCACACGGCCGGTAACGCCTTTGGTGCCCGCAACGAAGTGGACCCGCTGGGCACGGAGGGCCAGCGCGAGCTCTCCCTCAAGCTGCAGTTGGGCGCGGCCATGCTGGACGCCACTGGGCTGTGCCTCTTTTCCAGGCCGCCTGTGTATGGCGATCCGCAGTTGATGGTGGACCTGATCAATGGCCGCTTTGGCTGGGACTGGTCGGTGGACGATCTGGAAGAGATGAAACGGTCGGTGCTCAAGATGGAGCTGGAATTCAACGAGAAAGCCGGCCACACGTCCGCTGATGCCCGGATGCCAGAGTACATGACCCGCGAGCCGCTGCCGCCGCACAACACGGTCTTTGACGTGCCGGACAGCGAGATGGACGCGGTGCTCGCGGACCTGTAGGCACCCCAGGGTTGCACTCCGGATTGCCGGCGCACTGTGGGAGCATCTGGAGCCCGGCCGGAGCCGGCTTTGGCGGGGCGAGAGGTCACCTTGACCAACCGTCCGGCCCATCTGGGTACAGACGCCGCGGAGAAGGCGGGCTGTGAGGTCGTGCCTGACGGTGCCCTTGATGCCGAGGGCAGAATCAATCGGGTGCTGGATGTAAAGGCCACCTGTGGCCAAGATCACAAACAAGAGGAGGTACCAATGGCTGAAGTAGAGAAGATACGCACCGCTTGCCGCAATTGCCACGGAGGCTGCGGTGCAATCGCGCATGTCAAAGACGGCAAGGTGATCAAGGTCGAAGGAGACCCAGCCTCGCCCATAGGCCGGGGGACCATGTGCTCCAAAGGGCTGGCCATCACTCAACTGGCCTACCACCCCGAGAGGGTCCTCCATCCCTTGAAGAAAGGTGCCAACGGATGGGAGCGAGTATCCTGGGATGAGGCTTTGGATACCGTATGCGCCAAGTTCAACCAGGTGATCCAGGAGCACGGCCCCGAGTCGATCGTCATCGGCCAAGGGACAGGACGGGACTATGAGAGCTTCCTCTACCGGTTCGCCAACCTCTTGGGCACGCCCAATGTCCTCACAGCGGGGCACATGTGCTATGTCTCCCGCGTCGGGGCGACGCTGATCACGTGCGGTAACCTGCCCGTGGGTGACTATGAGGGGGAGCCCAAGTGCATCGTCATGTGGGGCTGCAACCCGCTGTGGACCAACCCAGACGAGTACAAGGGGGAGGCTTTCTGGGAAGCCTACAAGAAAGGGGCCAAGCTCATTGTCATCGATCCTCGCAAGGGCTTTCTAGCCAGCAGGGCGGACCTCTGGCTTCAGGTCCGGCCGGGGACAGATGCCGCCCTGGCCATGGGGTTCCTCAACGTGATCATTGAGGAGGAGCTGTATGATAGCGAGTTCGTGGATCAATACGTCCATGGCTGGGATGCCTTCAAGGAAAGGGTGAAAGAGTATCCCCTGGAACGGGTGGAAGAGATAACCTGGGTGAGCCAGGATCTCATTCGCGAGGCAGCGAGGCTGTATGCCACGACGAAGCCGGCGACCCTGCATTGGGGCGTGCCCACAGAGCAGAACCTCAACTGCACCGACTGCACCCGCCTCATGACAGGGCTGATGGCAGTGACAGGCAACCTGGACGTACCGGGCGGGAACGTCCTATTCGCGACGCCTCCGGTGCGGGTCGTCTCCGAGTTTGGCCGTCACAGGGACCTTCCGCGGGAGCAGCGGCAGAAGCGGCTGGGAGGAGATCAGTACAAGCTGGCCTCACGAGTGGCCCTCATCACCCCCAAGCCAGCCTGGGACGCTATCCTGACGGGCGAGCCATACCCGCTGAAGGCAGGGCTGCTGTGCGGCACGAACCCGGTGATCACCAGGGCAAACGCCGCCGAGGTATACAAGGCTCTGAAGAAGCTTGACTTTCTGGTCGTCATCGACTTTTTCCTCACCCCGACGGCAGAACTGGGCGACGTATTCCTGCCCGCTGCCACCTGGCTCGAGCAGAACTATGTTGCGGACTTTTGGAAGCGACACGGCTATGTGGTGGCAAGGCAGAAGGCAGTAGAGATAGGCGAGTGCTGGCAAGACCACAAGATCTTTCAGGAGTTGGGCAAGAGGATGGGGCAGGAGGAGGATTGGTGGGACACGGTTGAGGATGCCCTTGATTATATGCTCGAACCGTCGGGACTGACCTGGGACGAGTTCAAGGAGATCGGATACCTCAGGGGAAAGGTGGCGTATCGGAAATACGAGGAGAAGGGGTTTTCTACCCCCACGGGCAAAGTGGAACTCTACTCCACGGTTCTGGAAAAGTGGGGACGTGACCCCCTGCCCCAGTATCACGAGATTCCTGAGAGCCCTGTTTCCCGACCTGACCTCCTCGACCGCTATCCGTATATCCTTAACGCCGGGCTGCGGATTCCCACCTACTTTCACTCGGCCAACCGCCAGCTCCCCTGGTTGAGGGAGATCAGGCCTGATCCGACTGTCGAGATCCACCCCGAGACAGCAAAGAAGCATGGGATCAAAGAGAGGCAATGGGTCTACATCGAGTCACCGAGAGGACGCATACGGCAACGGGCCAAACTGAACGAGGGGATCGATCCCAGAGTGATTGTGGCCGAACATGGGTGGTGGTTCCCCGAGGTCAAGGATCCAGGCCATGGCTGGGATGTCTCGAACATAAATATCCTGACCGACAACGATCCCGCCATCGGTGATCCGGTCATGGGTGCAACGAACCTGAGAGTGCTCTTGTGTAACATATCACCTTGCGAGGACCAATAGGGAGGACATGAGATGCGCAAAGTCACATTGATGGTCTTTCAGAAGGATTGCGTGGGTTGTCACGCCTGTGAGGTTGCCTGCAAGCAGGAACACGGGCTTCATACAGGGCCTCGGTTTATCAAGGTGATCGAGAGAGGAGATTCCAATCTACCCGTCTACTGCCACCACTGTGTCAGGCCTCCGTGCAGAGATGCCTGCCCGGAAGAGGCCATCTGGAAGAATGAGTGGGGCATTGTGCAGGTCAATCACGAGCTGTGCATTGGCTGCATGGCATGTGTCGAGGCCTGCCCCTTCGGGGCGATGCAGTTCGATGAAGAGAGGGGAGCGGCGCTGATGTGCGACCTCTGTTATGATAGGCTAAAGAACGACGAGGCGCCAGCGTGTAGTCTGGCCTGTCCTACTCGATGCATTCTGTGGGGTGACATGAAGACGATCTCAGAGGAGATGGACCGGAGGTTGCTGCAAGAGGAACTGCTGAAATGATCTCTGACCCCTACACCCAACTAGCCCACCATCTGCACGCCCTGGTCATGGGCTACCCGTTGAAAGACGATCTGGTGGAGATTCTAAGGGCCAACTTTAGCCCGACTGAGGCCGAGGTGGCCCTGGCCCTGCCTAACACGCGCATCCCACTGGAACTGACTACAGCGGACGAGGTGGCTGCCAACATGGGTCGACCTGTCAAGGAAGTGGGGGACCTTCTGAAGCAACTGGCTAGCCGGGGGCTGCTCTTCGCCGGGATCACCGGCGATGGGCAGCACGGCTACGCCCTCCAGCAGGTGGGCTACGGTTTCCCCCAAACCTTCTTCTGGAAAGGAGAACGAACACCCCACGCCCGGGACATGGCCAGGCGCATAGTCAAGTACTTCCGCTCGCCAGACATCCAAGAGACCTACGGGACGACACCCCGGGCTCACCGCTACATCCCCGTCGGCGAGGCTGTCAAAGGCCCATTCCAGGCCGTATATCCCTACGAGGTGATGGAAGTTGTTATCCGCCGGGCGCGCACGATTGCCGTGGCCCACTGCCCTTGCCGCATGACCGCCCAGTTGCTGGGCAAGGCCACTTGCGACCACCCGCTGGAAGTATGCCTAAAGTACGACGAACTGGCCGAATACCTCATTGAGCGGGGAATGGCCCGGCAGATTGACGTGGACGAGGCGCTGGCCATCACCCGCTTGGCTGAGGAGAGCGGGCTGGTGCACATGGTCGAGAATTCGCAGGACGGCATCAAACACACCTGCAACTGCTGCGAACATGCCTGTTGGAACGTCGGCACCATCGCTCGCCGGCGGCTGGTCCGCGACGACCTTATGGCCACCTACTTTCTGCGAACCACCGACGAGGAGGCGTGCGCCGGCTGCGGCGATTGCATCGAAGCCTGTCCGGTGGATGCGCTGGTAATGGGCGACGAGTTCCCAACCGTCGACGAGGCGGTGTGCATCGGGTGCGGGCTTTGCGCTCTCCCCTGTCCAAGCGATGCCGTACGCCTCAAGCGGCGTAGCGACATTACCCCGCCAGCGACCTTTGACGAATTGCACGGGCGCATCTTGAAAGAGAAGAGATTGTGACAGAATGAGCACAGGGGTGTGGGAGAGGTGACTGCCTGACAACTACCGGTTTGGCCTTGTGGAGGTTGACCCATGGACGTTAGCTATTTCGACCGCAAGATAGAGACTGCCACGCGTGAGGACCTGGCGCATCACCAGACGGCGCGCATGAAGGGTGTGCTGCGCGAGGTATTGGCGACCAATCCCTTCTACGGGGAGAAGCTACGCGAGGCGGGGTTCACCGACGCGCGCGACTTGCCTTCGCTGGACGAGGTTGACCGGTTGCCCTTCACGCGCAAACAGGAGTTGGTGGAGGACCAGGAGGCCCACCCACCTTTCGGCTCCAATCTTACTTATCCCCTCGAAAAGTATGTGCGCCTGCATCAGACATCGGGCACGATGGGCCGGCCGATGCGTTGGCTGGACACGCGCGAGAGCTGGGACTGGTGGGCGCGCTGCTGGGCGGCGGTGTATCACGCCGCGGGGTTGAGCCCCAGCGACCGTACCTTCTACGCCTTCTCTTTCGGGCCGTTCATCGGCTTCTGGGCAGCATGGGCGGGTTCGGAGAAGCTTGGCATGATGACGATTTCAGGTGGCGCACAGGATTCAAGGCAGCGGCTACTGAACCTGATCGATCTGAGGGCGACGGCGCTGTGCTGCACGCCCAGCTACGCGCTACACCTTGCCGAGGTCGCGCACAGGGAAGGCATCCGTCTCCGCGATTCATCTGTACGGTGCATCATCGTCGCGGGGGAGCCCGGCGGCAGCATTCCCGGCACCAAGGCGCGAATCGAGCAGGCATGGGGAGCAAAGCTCTTTGACCACACCGGGGCGACAGAGATCGGGGCACACGGGTTCACATGCGTCGCGCAGAGCGGCGTGCACCTGAACGAGGGCGAATTCCTGGTCGAGGTGATCGACCCGCAGACGCTCGAGCCGGCAGACGAAGGCGAACTGGTACTCACCAATCTGGACAGAACAGGATCGCCGGTGATCCGCTACCGTACCGGCGACCAAGTGCGCTTGAATCGCGAGGCGTGCGATTGCGGACGGACGTTCGTGCGGATGGAGGGTGGGATTCTGGGGCGCATCGACCAGATGCTGATTGTTCGTGGAGTGAACATCTTCCCCAGTGCCATCGAAGCCATCGTGCGCTCGTATCCCCAGGTGCTCGAGTTTGCCGTCGAGGTCTACCGAGCAGCGGAGATGGACCAACTGGACATCAAGGTCGAGGTGGTCGATGAGGATCCGCACTTGGTCGTCGAGACCATTGCCCGTGACGCTGCACATCGCCTGGGCTTGCGCGTCGGCGTGACGCTGGTGCCGGTGGAGAGCTTGCCGCGGTTTGAACTCAAGGCGCGGCGGGTGACCGATCGGCGCAAGTAGGAACGCTGGAGCTCGCGGACCCATAGGGACTTATGGTTACGATCCGGATTGTTGGCGAG
>JBFFCR010000221.1:0-6640 GCA_041559855.1 Anaerolineae bacterium
ACATTCCGTAAGCCGGAAACTCCTGCTGGCTGAATGCCACGGGAGCCTCTCGCCCCCGCACCTTCTGTGAGGAATAGGTGCGGGGGCGAGACTGCAAGTCCACGAATCGGTGCTCAGACAGGCGATGTCTGGGCACGCCCTTTCTACTGGCCGTGTCGACAGTCCCTGGCATCCCCCCCAACGCATTTTGCCCGAGAACCAGGATCCTGTTCCACACTGGCGCTTGCACGGCGCCGCGTTTCACATGTGAGGCTGCCCTGACCTCTGTCCGCAGGATGCATGCCTGTCAAAACGCACGTCTGCCGGAACCTCATCTGATGTAGATCATATACTACCCTTCCTGCAAGGTGTACAATAGAACCACGACCGGCAAACATGCACCCGGGAGGGAGGACCTGTGAGCAAGAACATAGACAACTCGCAATTCAGGAAAGCGAAACTGAAGGAGCTCATACTCAAGCTCCACGCCGGAGAATCACCTGACAGCGTCCAGCAACAACTCATCGAGACGCTGGGTTCCATTCCCTACGGCGAGGTGGTAGAGGTCGAGCAAGAGCTCCTGGACGAAGGGCTGCCCCAGGAAGAGGTGCTCAAGCTGTGCGATGTCCACTCTGCTGTCCTGGAGGGTAACGTGGACCTGAGTGCCTCCAGAGCGGTGCCCGAGGGTCACCCCATGCACGTTCTCCTGCAGGAGAACAAAGCGTTGGCTGCCGTGATCGACCGGGCGAAGGCCGCTCTGGAAGATCTGAACAGGTGCGACGACGATTCATTACAGGCTGCCATCCTCGATCTCACCTCCCTCTTTAACCAGCTCATCGACGTAGACAAGCATTACCTGCGCAAGGAGTACTTGCTCTTCCCCTACCTTGAGCAGAGCGGCGTTACCGGCCCGCCCAAGGTCATGTGGGGCAAGCACGACGAGATCCGGGAGTTGCTGAAGGGCAGCCTCGAGGTACTAAAGACACCGGGCATCACCAAGGAGGAGCTGATCGCCGCAGCCGAGATTGTCCTGCAGCCGGCCCTAAAGGGTGTCGCTGATATGATCGTCAAGGAGGACGAGATCCTCTTCCCCATGCTCACGGATGTCCTCTCCGATGCCGAGTGGTACGAGATTCAGAAGCAGTCGCTGGAGTTCGGCTACTGCTTGTACGATCCGCCGACAGATTGGGCCCCGCCAGGGATGAGAGCTGCCAGTTCAGAAGCCATCCAATGGCAGGAAGGCAGGATCCAGTTGCCGACTGGAGGCTTCTCCGTGCAGGACCTGCTGGCCATCCTGAATACTATGCCCGTGGACATCACCTTTGTGGGCAGCGACGACAAGGTAAAGTACTTTTCCCAGAGCAGCGAGCGGATCTTTCAGAGAAACAGAGCCATCCTCAACCGCGACGTCCGCCATTGCCATCCACCCGCAAGCGCCCACATCGTCGACAAGATCCTGAATGACTTTAAGAGCGGTAGGCAGAATCGGGCGCCGTTCTGGATCAACGTGCAGGGTAGGATGATCCACATCGAGTACTTTGCCCTTCGCGACGAAGAAGGAGAGTATCTCGGCACACTAGAGGTCTCGCAGGATCTGACCGGCTACAGGGCTTTGGAGGGCGAACAGCGTATCCTGTCCTATGCCTAGCGGAGGTTGACCATGCCCGAAGTCGCCATCACCCCCAAGACCAAGATCGCGGAATTGCTGGATGCCTATCCACAACTGGAGCAGCCACTGATCGGCTATGTGCCTGCCTTTGAAAGGCTGAGAAACCCGATGCTTCGCAGGACCGTCGCCCGGATCACAACGCTCCAGCAGGCGGCGGCCATTGGTGGCGTCAAAGTCGAAGGTCTGATCAATCATCTCAGGATCGAGGTGGGGCAGGATCTCTTTGCTGCCGAAGGAGGAACGGCCTACAACGTGGAGAGGCCAGACTGGTTCTCTGAGAAACAGGTTGCTGCCGAGCTTGACATCCGCGGCATGCTGGCAGAGGGCGAACAGCCCGTCAATCAAATCATCGCCGACCTGCGTGCTTTGAACCAGGGCGACATCTACAAGCTCGTCGCACCCTTTCTGCCCGCTCCCGTCGTGGACAAGGCATCCAGCCTTGGTATCGCGCACTGGGTCACACAGAAGAATGACCAGGAGTTTACCATCTACTTCTGCCGTGAATAGAGACTAGGGCGCCGGGGCAGCGTCAAGAGCTCACTCGTGTCCGCGAGTAATGCGGCGAATCACCGTGCCAGCTATGATACCAGACATCGCCGCTGCTCTCGTGGCTGCTTTGCATCCCGTCGATCTGGTCGTCCTTGAAGAAGTGCAGCGTATAGTAGCCGTAGAAAGCATCAGATGCGCCAGCGGTCCTCCGGGCAGATTCGCATCGAGCCAGCTGTTAGCAGCCTGCCTAGTCCAAACAGGCTCTCTCTTACTGGCTTTCGTCCAGCAATTCGTAGCCGGCGGCCTGCCAGGCGTTGAATCCTCCATCGACTTCCATGACATTCGTGTAGCCCAACTCGGCCAGCTCCTCGGCTGCGAAAGTGCTCATGCCCCCGCTACGACAGTACAGCACGATGGGCGCATCCTTGTCGGGCAGCTGATCCAGGTGGGCAGCTATCTCATCGTAGGCGATGAATAGATCTGTATATGGGATCTCGCCCTCGTACGGAACGTGGACGTTTACCAGAGTCAAGCCCTTGTCCTCCAGCATCCCGGCTAGTTGCTGCACGCTGATGTCAGCATAGCCGTCGGCATTCTTAGTGATTCCCTCAGGCGCAGATGATTCTGAGCCGCAGGCCGCCATCGTCAGGGCCAGCATTGCCAGCGCGCCGAGTAGCAGCCAATACTTGGATTTCATCATGTTCTCGAACCTCCACTTGAACTCGATCTTGACTTTTCCATTGACAGGTCTCAGCCGTTACCAGTCGGTTTGGCCTGTTTCCAGGCTGGCAGTTCAAACCTGTTCGTGATCTGATCTCAATTCCTTTTCTGTCCGTGTCAGTTCCGTACAACCATCAGTACGGACAGCCTCAATGCACATTCCCATGTCGCCCATTACCAGGGAGCCGATAAGTTCGGCCTCCACATCCGCATCGGCCACGAGCGACAGTATCGGGTTGATCACAGTCTGTGCGCCACGTCGGTATAGCGTGAGCAGGCCCAAAGGTCGCCGGTCGCCATCAGATCTGCAGAGCAAGAACACACTGTACCCAGGCTGCTCATGCCCGCTTGCCACTCCGGCGGCTGACTGCAGACTAAACGTCCGTTCGACGGCGAATCCGTGTCGCTCCAGCACGGCTCTCGTCAAGGTTTCGATTTCTTCGAATGGGCGCTCGATTGTGATCACGAATTCCATGGTGTATCTCTCTGTGGCTTATTCTATCGTGGCTGCGCCATCCTCACCAGCGCTCATTGACGTGTTCCCGTCTGGGCCAAATGGCCTATGCAGGCAACAGCCAGCCAAGGTCCCACATTGACGGTCTTTCGCGATCTATGGTATGATGAAAGCCCTGGAGGCCAAGATCCTCCAGGTTTCTGGAGGAGGTCGTGAGGAATACGCAACCGATCCGCGTCGTCCTGGCCGACGACCACGCCGTCGTGCGCAAGGGCATCCGCGAATTCCTGGAGGAAACCAGCGACATCCGTGTTGTGGCCGAGGCTGCCAACGGGGCGGAAGCCGTTGCCTTGGTGGCCGAGCACGCGCCCGACGTGGCCGTGCTCGACGTGCAAATGCCCGGCCTCACCGGCATCGAGGCAACGCGACGTATCAAGGCCGAGTTTCCTGCCGTGCGGGTACTAATACTGACTGCTTACGACGATGATCCCTACATCTTTGCCCTGCTCCAGGCCGGAGCCAGTGGATATGTGCTCAAGACCGCCGACTCGGGCGAGTTGGTGAATGCCGTGCGGGCTGTATTCCGAGGAGAATCGGCCTTGGACCCTGCCGTCGCCCAGAAGGTCGTGCAGCAGCTGACCTCAGGGCGTCCGTTGGGTGCTCAGGCAGCGGCAGAACCACTGACCGAGCGTGAGATCGAAGTGCTCCATCTTGCGGCCAAGGGGCTGACCAACAAAGCCATTGGGCAAGCGTTGGCCATCAGCGACCGGACCGTACAGGGGCACTTGGCCAACATCTATGGCAAGCTCGGCGCTGGCAGCCGGACCGAAGCGGTGACTGAGGCCTTGAAGCAGGGCTGGATCGTCCTCGAGTGATTGAAAACCGGATATTGGAGATTCAGGTTTGGGCGACTTGTCGCGGCGTTTCCGTGGACTGAAATTCCAGATCGTGCTGTGGACGGTGCTGCCGCTGACGCTGGTGCTCATCGGTGTGGCTTTCACCGGTGTCTACAGCCACGAGCAGGCCATGCGCGATCTGGTGCAGGAACGCGATCGTGCGCTGGCCGTGGTTGGCGCTGGCCAGGTGAGCGAGTTGCTCGAACAGCGCCTGTCGGCACTGGCGACCCTGGCTGTCGAGCCGCCCTTTCACCACGGTCAGCTCGATGAGCAACGTGATCTGCTGGCCGACGCCGGCAACATGACCGGGCTGTTTGCGGGTGACGTGGTCCTGCTCGACGAAAGCGGCAGCCAGCTGGATACCAGCACCGACCGTCCGGTTTGGCTGCAAGGCGATGACCAGGTCGAGGTCCTAGCCCGCACCGTAACGACGCGCCAGGATGTGGCCATAAGCCCGGTCTCCGCCAGTGGTCTATTCCTAGTGGGTACCCCCGTCCGCGACGAGGTGGGAGTAATCTACGGCTTCCTTGCCGGGCCGGTGACGCTTAGCGGTCTGGGGCTGGAGGCGCTGTTGAGCCAGGTGCAAGTGGGTGAGCATGGTGTCGTCTATCTGGTTGATGCGGACGGACGCATCCTGGCCCACTCTCGTTCGGTGCAGGCCCGCGATAGCTTGGGCGGGCACACCGGGCTCGACATCGCCCTGCAGGATGGCGATGCGGGCGTCACGCTGTGCCACGCCCCTGACGGCGAGCAGATGACGCTGGCTTACGGCCCTGTCGGTCTCAGCGGTTGGCGGGTGCTCATCGAGCAGCCCTGGCATGAAGTGATCGGCCCCGTACTGCGCTACTCACAGATCATGCCTCTTGTGGCGGCGCTGGCGCTCATCGTCTCGGTGCTGACCCTATACTACGGCGTGCGGGCCATTGCCCGCCCGCTACAGGCGTTAGGTCAACAGGCCGAGCGTGTCGCCTGGGGCGACTTCGAAGCGGTCGATACACCCGTCGGCGGCGTAGAAGAGATTGAGGATCTGCGTCGCACCCTCGATCAGATGGCGCGACGCATCCAAGGTTACCAGCGTGGTATGCATGACTATATCGCCGCGATCACCCAGGGCCAGGAGGAGGAACGCAGACGCCTGGCGCGTGAGCTGCACGACGACACTGCCCAGGCTCTCATCGCTCTGAACCAGCAGGTGGAGATGGCCCAGAAGCAGCTCGACTCAGATCCTACTCGCGCCGCCGAGCGACTGGTCCAAGCCCGCCGGACGCTGGCCGAGACTTTGGAGAGCGTGCGCCGTTTCAGCCGCGATCTGCGCCCCATCTACCTGGAGGACTTGGGTTTTCTTCCTGCCCTCGAAGTGCTGACCAGAGAAGCGGGCCAGGACGATAACCTATCCGTCCGACTGACCATCTCTGGCGCCGTGCGCCGTCTGCCGCCCAGCCTGGAATTGGCTGCCTACCGCATCGTGCAGGAGTTGCTCAACAACGTCGTCCAGCACGCTCAGGCGAGCGAGGCTCGGGTTGAGGTTGGCTTTGAAGCAGAGTCCTTGATCCTCTCGGTAGCCGACGACGGACGGGGCTTTGTCCCCCCCGATCTGCCTGATACCCTGGCCCGTCAGGGCCATTTCGGCCTGATGGGCATCCAAGAGCGGACCTTCCTCTACGGTGGGCAGATGTCCATCCGCTCCGCACCGGGTGGCGGTGCAGAAGTTGTCGTGCAAATACCTCACTCGATTCTCAACTAACCCCGCCATTTGGCGGGGCAAAATGCGCGCCAATCGGCGCTGTTGCCTCTGGGCCAGGTCTGGTATACTCTGCCGGGTAGATCCTGAGCAAGGAGGCAACGATGAGTGCCAACAAGAGAGTGGGTCCCGTGACATCACGGGAAGCCAAACGCGCTCGTTTTGACAAGAAGCCTGGCGGTGCCTCGCCATTGATTCTGGTAATCGGATTGGTGGTCTTGCTAGTCCTCATAGGAGGAGCGCTGTTCGCGCTTACTCGCCCCTCCCCGACAGCGGCCGAACCTGAGGCTCAACTGTTTCTATCTGAGTTGAGCAGCTACCCCATCAGTGACCAGGGCACGCTGGTCAGCGCCGCGACCCACGGCCATGACCCCTTCCCGCTGGTCAAGGCCAGTGACGGCTCAGTACGCCTGCCTCTCGCGACGTTCGATGACTACAAGGCCCATTACTATACCTACATGCACGAAGGCCGCCCCATCGAGTTCTTTGTCCTCAAGAGCAAGGATGGCGTCGTGCGTGCCGCCTTCAACGCCTGCGATGTATGCTATCTGTCCAAGAAGGGTTACAGCCAGGACGGCGACTATGTCGTCTGCAACAACTGCGGACAGCGCTTCCCAGCCAATGAGATCAACGATGTGCGTGGTGGCTGCAACCCCTCGCCGCTGGTGCGTGCGGTAGAGGGCGACTCGCTC
>JBFFCR010000222.1:0-6627 GCA_041559855.1 Anaerolineae bacterium
AGGAGCCGGTGCGCACCGCGCCTCTGGCAGACGAGCAGCGGATCTACGTCGCGACCAAGGGGGGGCGAGTCCTCGCCTTTGACCGGGAGACGGGTGAGCCTGCCTGGCCTCAGCCTGCTGAGCTGGGCGTCCGGCCCGGCGAGGCATTGGCCATGGCCGCGGATCGCCTCTGGGTACCGGGACACGACGGCGTTCTCTACGGGCTGGACCCGACCAGCGGCGCCGAGGTTCACCGCGTCGAGATCGGCGGGCGGCTGAGCAGCGCGCCCCTGGTTGTAGGCAATCGCCTCTACCTGGGCGTCGACGTAGATGCCGTAGAGAGCCGACCGGGCGCGGGCGACGTGGTGGCTGTGGATGCCGTGCGGGGCGCGATCGTGCAGCGCTGGCCGGTCAGCAAGCGCGGGCTACGGGCACAGCCGGCCCTCTGGGGCGAGACGCTCCTGATCGGCGATCGCAGCGGTGGATTCCACGCCCTGGATCTGAGGAACGGCAGGGTAGAGACCTGGCCTGTGCGCGGCGGGCGCATCCTGGCCCCTGCCCTCATCGACGAGACGAGGGGGCAGATATTCGTCGGCGACAGCTATGGCCGGGTGCTGGCCTTTGACCGGACAGGCCGCGAGCGCTGGAGCGCCCGGCTGGGCGGCGCTATCGTAGGGCAGCCACTGCTGCACAGGGGCACGCTCTTTGTCGGGGCCAGTGACGGGCGGGTCTATGCCCTCGATCCCAGAAACGGCCGGATGGTCCGCGATCCGTTCCAGGCCCGCGACGCGGTAGCTGCGCCGCCGGTGGCCTGGCATCACTTGGTCCTGGCAAGTTCCAACGACGGCTACCTCTATGCGCTGGAGGTAGAGAGCGGCCGCCCCTTCTGGCAGTATCACAGCGGCAGCCCGGTGATGGTCCCGCCGGCGGTGACGCCTGAGGGCTGGCTGTACGTGGTTGACGGCGCGGGGCATCTCAACGCGCTGCGCTGGTGCCTGGCCCGTCATGCCGAGGGCGCCCGCCACGCGGAGGATGCCGACCCACCGCGATTGAAAGAGGCGATCGAGTTGTGGATGATGGCCGGCGAAGCAGAGGCCGCCCTCGAGGCAGCCAAGCGGGCAGGCCGGCCCGACTGGGAGGCCGGGCTGGCCATGCAGCTACATTGGTACGATCGCGCGGCGCACGGCTACCAGCGGTTGGCCGGGCAGGAGCGGAGCCCGGCCAAGGCAGCGCGATGGTGGGCGGAGGCGGCGCTGGCCTGGGAGCTTGCCGGGCAGGATGGTCGGGCCGATCGTTGCCGCCGGCTGGATGCCGACAAACGTGGCGCGCCTCTGCTCGACCTGCACACAGCCAACCTGCCGGTCCTGACGCTGGGCCAACGGGATCTGGTGCAGGTGTGCGTCAGCAACTGCACCGACGCGCTGGCCTGCGACGTGCGCCTGGCCTACGAGGGTCACGTGCAGCGCGCCGGCGAACAGAGGTTGGGCAGCCTGGGTCCACGCGCCGAGCGAATGGTAGAGATCGAGGTCGTCCCCACCGAGTCGGGCTCGGCCATGCTGCGGGTGACAACCGCCTACAGCGACAGCAAGGGCCGGCCCCAGCGCCCCGTGCCACTGGAGGTACGCCTGAAGGTCGCCCAGCCGCCAGAGGTGCACCACCACTACTACGGGCCGCACGTCGGCCGCGATGGCGTCATCATCCTCCGTGGAGAGAGCGGGGGGCGCGGGCGCTCGATCCGCGTGCAGAGCGGCGACGACGCCATCGAGCTGGGCCGGGGCCAGGCGCAGGACTGCGAGGATTGCGCTGTTTCGCGGGCGGCTGGTTACCCGCACTGCATGGGGTGTGGCAAGCGCCTCGATTAGGATGAGAGGAGACTCGTGACTCGATGACACTGCAACAGGGACAGACTATCCTGAATGGCAAGTACCACATCCTGCGCCTCATCGGCGAGGGAGGCATGGCCCGCGTCTGGCTGGCGGAGGAGATGACCTTTGGAGGGCGCCGGGTGGCCATCAAGGAGCCACGGGACGACCTACTGCCCGACCTGGCCCAGGAGGTGCGCCTCCGCTACCAGCGAGAGGTGCAGGTCTGCGCGGTTTTGGAGACGGCTCGAGTGCCGAGCATCGTGCGGGCCATCACCGCTGAGCCCTATGGCGAAACATTCCTGCTGGCCATGGAGTATATGCCCAGAGGGGATCTTGCGACACTGCTCAAGCAACACCCGGAGGGCTTGTCAGTGCAACGGGCGGTGGGCATCGCTCTCGACTTGCTCGCGGCGTTGGAGGGGGTACACGCCCACGAAATGGAAATCGTGCACCGCGACGTGAAGCCCTCGAATGTGTTGTTTAGCCAAGAGGGAAAGGCACACTTGGCCGACTTTGGGCTGGCGCAGTTGGCGGGCATGAGCGGGCGCTCCCAGTTAGCGGGGGGGCACCATCCTGGCACGCCAATGTACATGGCCCCCGAGCAGGAAGCAAGCCCACGCAGTTTGACGCCCGCGGCCGACCTGTTCGCCCTGGGCTGCATCCTGTTCGAGATGCTGACGGCGAAGCGCTATAAACGGGTGCGACCGGGCACGCATGCGAGCGATCTGCAGCCCGAGGTACCCGACTGGCTGGACGAGGTCGTGGCCCGTGCTCTGATCGAGGACCCGTGGGATCGGTATGCTGACGCAGCGGAGATGATTGAGAGCATGCGTGGTGGCAAGGAGGAGTTTGGTAGCCAGGGCACTGCCACCGTGACCAGGTCAAGCAGCCTGCGACAGAGTCGTAGTGAGGCTGTAGAACCCGCGAGCCGTGCAGCGCGAATGCGAGACGAGGAGTCGCTCGCCCAGAGAGATACAGGGCAGAGGACCATGCCCACCTGGCAGCGGATCGGCATCGAGATGGTGACCATCCCAGAGGGCGAGTTCCTGTACGGCGAAACGAGAGAGCGCATCCATCTTCCCGAATACGCCATGGCCAAAACGGCGGTGACCAATGCTCAGTACATGGCCTTTGTCGAGGCCATGGGCCAGGAGATCCCGAAACACTGGATGAATGGCAAGATCCCCAGGGGCAAGAGGGATCACCCAGTGGTCAACGTAAGCTGGCATGATGCGGCAGCCTTTTGCGAGTGGGCCGGGTGTCGGCTACCCACCGAGCAAGAGTGGGAGAAGGGAGCGCGGGGCACCGACGGGCGAAAGTATCCCTGGGGAGACGGGTGGGAGGAGGGTCGCTGCAACACGGACGAGGCAGAGATCTGCGACACCACGCCGGTGGGGCGGTACCCCAACGGGGCCAGTCCCTACGGGCTGCTGGACATGGCGGGGAATGTGTGGGAGTGGTGTGAGGACTGGTACGATGAGGCGCGCAAGCACCGGGTGTTGCGGGGCGGCTCGTGGACCTACACTCAGTACGTTGCCCGATCCGCCTTCCGCGTCTGGGACTATCCTGACTACCGCAGTTACTACAACGGGTTTCGTTGTGTGGCATTGCCCACGTCTTCTCTGTAGGTCTCTCAGCAGGATTGCGGGAGTGGCGCCTTCAGGCGGAAGCAACACGGGTGTGAAATGGACAAACCATGAGCATACAACCAGGAAAAAGCATACTCAACGGCAAGTACCGCATCCTGCGCCTCATCGGTGAGGGAGGCATGGCCCGGGTCTGGCTGGCGGAGGAGCCCCGCTTTGGAAATCGCCGCGTCGCCATCAAAGAGCCGCGGGCCAACCTGCCGCCAGAACTGCGCAGGGAGGTGGCTCTCCGCTACCATCAAGAAGTGCAGGTGTGCGCCGCCCTGGAACAGGCCGGGGTGCGCAACGTGGTCCAGGCCATCACCACCGAGCTGCACGACGACGACCTGTTGCTGATCCTGAAGTACATGCCGGGCGGGCACCTGGGAACGTTGGTGGAGGAGAACCCTGGCGGACTACCCATCGATCGCGCGATCGAAATCACCGGGGATATCCTCACCGCGCTGGACGGGGTGCACGGTCTGGCCCTCGAAGTCGTCCACCGCGACATCAAGCCGGCCAACATTCTCTTTGACGACCGGGGGACTGCTTATCTGGCCGACTTTGGACTGGCCCAGTTGGCAGGGATGAGCGGTCGCTCGCAGTTGGCGGGCGGGCAGCATCCCGGCACGCCGATGTACATGGCCCCTGAGCAGGAATCGAGCCCCCGCAGTTTGACACCCGCGGCCGACCTGTACGCCCTGGGCTGTGTGCTATTCGAGATGCTCACCGGGAAGCGCTACAAACGGGTGCGACCGGGGACGCTGCCCAGTTCGCTGCGCAATGAAGTGCCTCCCTGGCTGGATGATGTCGTGGCCCATGCCCTGGTCGAGGACCCGTGGGAGCGATATGCCGACGCAGGCGAGATGGCTGCCACCATGAGGAGGGCGGAGGAGCGCGACCGGGCCCAGGCAGCAGAGGAGGAACGTCGACGGGAGGCGGAGGAACGCGCCCAAGCACAGGCAGCGAAGGAAGCACAGCGGCGGGAGGCGGAGGAACGAGCCAAGGCCCAGGCAGCGGAGGAGGCACGACGGCGACGGGCGGAGGAAAGCAAGCAGGCCCGGCGACCTGCGACGGAGAGGCAAGGCGCGGCGTCCCAGGCTTCGCGCCGGGCTGAACGATCGGCTTGGTTCTGGCCCACTGTAGTAGGTGCTGCGAGTGTGCTGTTGATCGCCATTACGGTGGCGCTGTGGTTGCTCCTTCTGGGAGGAGGGGGTGGAGCAGAGAACCAAGCGACCAAGCCCACAGAGGGCGTCATCCTTCGGGTAGCCGTGATCATGCCCAGCACCATCAATGACCTGGCCTGGAGCCAGAGCATGTATGATGCTTTGCTGAGAGTCCAGGCTGATATGGGCGGTCCGGAAAAGATGGAGTTGGTTTATAGGGAGAACATGTTCGTGATAGACGACGCAGCAGTAGCCATCCGCGACTATGCTGCCCAGGGCTTCGACCTGATCATCGCCCACGGCTCACAGTACGGTAGCTCGGTCAAAGCGATCGCGCCCGACTTTCCGACGACGGCGTTCGCCTACGGCCCGAGGGTTGACACCTTTGTCAATGAGGGCATCAGCAACGTCTTTGCCTACGAGGCTGCGTCACATGAGGGCGGCTATGTCAACGGCGTGATGGCCGGCAAGCTGACCAAGAGCAACGTCATCGGCGTGGTGGGCCCCATCGAGACGGGCGACGCCGCGCTCTACATCGACGGCTTTGAGGCCGGCGTCAAGGCATCGAACCCTGACGCGCAGGTGAACGTCAGCTATCTCGGCTCCTTCACCGACGTAGCCTTGGCCTCGAAGGCAGCCATCACTCATATCTCGGCCGGGGCTGATATCCTGTCCGGCACGGCACAGATGGTGGTGGGGGCGATCGACAAGGCCAAGGACAACGGCGTACTCTGGTTCGGCACAGAGGTCAGCAAGACCTCGTTGGCGCCTGACATTGTGGTTGCGAACCAGATCTATGACTGGACGGTGGTTCTCAATGACATCATTGAGCAAATGGACAAGGGGATCTTCGGCGGCAAGGCCTATGTCATCACCCTGGAAAACCGCGGCCAGTTCATCGAGTACAATCCTGACTTCAACCTGCCGGACGATGTGAAGCAACTAGCCGAGGATACGATCGCCGGCATCAAGGACGGGTCGATCACGATTCCGATAGGCGAGTAGCCAGAAGGTGCGCGGACTCGGCCGACCCACCCAGGCGGCGACCACGGGTTCCGCTGTGCGGTCTCGCTTTAGGTATCACCGGACCGGCCAAATCCTCCCATCCAAGATCGAGACTGGGAGTGAAGCTTTCAGGCGGAACAGATAACCATGAGCATACAACCAGGACAGACCCTACTTAATGGCAAGTACCATATCCTGCGCCTCATCGGCGAGGGGGGCATGGCCCGCGTCTGGCTGGCCGAGGAACCGGGCTTTGGCGGTCGCAAGGTGGCGATCAAGGAACCGCTCCTGGCCCAGCTTGGCCCCGACGAGCAACAGGAGCTGGAGCGCCGCTTCCGCCAGGAGATCAAGCTCGCGCCGCAGTTGGAGCAGGCCCACGTGCCCAACGTGGTCCGAACCTACACCGTCGAGCGCCTGCCTGATGGCACCCAATTGTTGGTCATGGAGTACATCGATGGTGGCTCTCTCGCCGAACGCATCGCCGCCCAGCCTCACGGACTGCCCATCGAGCAGGCCCTGTCCATCACCCAAGACGTGCTGCGGGCGCTGGATGGCTTCCACCGTCTGCCAGGCGCGCCGGTGCACCGCGACGTCAAACCGGAGAACATCCTGCTGGATGCCCAGGGGCGGGCAAGGCTCAGTGACCTGGGGCTGGCCCAACTGGCTGGGGTGAGCAGCCGCTCCCAGTTGATGGCCGGTCCGCACCCCGGCACGCCCCTCTACATGGCACCGGAGCAGGGGCGGGGACCGGATCCCCTGACGCCCGCAGCCGACCTGTACGCTCTGGGCTGCGTGCTGTTCGAGATGCTGACGGGCAAGCGCTACAAGCGGGTGCGTCCTGGTACAGCGCCCAGCAGCCTGCGACCCGACCTGCCCCACTGGTTGGATGCTGTGGTGTTGAAAGCCTTGACCGAGGACCCCTGGGATCGCTACCAGACGGCGGGAGAGATGGCCGCGGCGCTGAGGCAGCCAGCAGTTCGTGCCCGC
>JBFFCR010000223.1:0-6624 GCA_041559855.1 Anaerolineae bacterium
ACGGCGTGGGGGTGGGCAGTTGCGCGGGCTGCGGAGTCGCAGTGCTCAGGATAATAGGCTGGGACGCGGGGTGACACACCTGAAGGAGAACCACGGCTGTGAGCGCCAGCCCTGCAATTCCCAGGAAGAGGAGCCACCTGTTCCGCGCCGGCAACTGCTCCAAGTCTGACCTCCGGAGCCCCTTACCTCAAGAACCCTGCAACGGATCGAAAGACCGGCATCCCGCGGCTTTCCCTACTCTTTACTCTCGCAGATGTCCAGCCCTTCCCAGGCAGGTACAGCATAGGGGTCGAGTTCGATCGCCTGCTCCAGCCATGGGATCGCTTCGTCACATCGCTCCAGATAGACATACGATAGGCCTAACTCGTAATAGTACTCGGGATCCTCAGAACCCGCCTCAATCGCCTGCCTGTATGCTGGGATCGCATCCTCATAGTTGCGCATCACATAGTAGGCCAAGCCCAGTCGCCCAAAGGCAGGGGCGTAGCTGGGGTCGAGTTCGGTGGCCTTCTTCAGCACCTCAACTGCCTGTTGATAGTTGCTCATTTCGTGGTAGACAAGCCCAAGCCAGTAGTGGGCAACCGCGCTATTCTCATCGACCACGGTAGCCCTCCTGTAGGCTTCCAAAGCGTCGTTGTATCGGTTGTGCTTCTTGTGGATGTGCCCCAGGTCGATGTAGGGCTGTGCGAGCCGAGGATGGAGCTGTGATGCTCGTTGATACTCAGCCACCGCCTCCTGGTACTTGCGCTGTTGTTCCAGGGCATACCCCAGGTCGCGATGGGCGAACACGCTGCTGTCATCCAGACTTACTGCCAGCCGGGCTGACTCCACCGCCCTCTGGGTTTCTCCCAGATCCGCATACACTTCTGCCAGGTAGGCATGGCCCTCCGCATAGCCGGGGTCGAGATCGGTAGCGCTGAGACAGGTGCTCAGGGCTTCCTGCAGCTTTTCACCCTCGCCAAAGCCTGCATCCCAATCCAGGGCCATGCACAGTGCCGCCAAAGCCTCGGCGCTATCCGGGGCAGCGCCCACGGCGAGCCGCGCCTTTTCCACGGCCTCGGTCGTATGCCCGCGCAGGACCAATAGAAGAGACCACCATACATATGGCTTGGGATTGGAAGAGTCCAGAGCGGCTGCAGCGCTGTACTTGGCAAGCGCTCCATCCAGATCCCCGTCCAGGTACAACTCGTGGGCATCTGCCATCAGGTCTCCCGCAGTAGCCGTGGGTGTTGGGGTGGGGCCGATCTGGATCGGCGTGAGCCAATCATCTCGTCTCAGGAGAACATAGCCCCCCGCTGCAACCAGAATCAGTAGGATTACTACTCGCACAGGGGATGAACGTCTCTTCTTTGGTGTTCGAATATACATGCCCTTGGCTCCCGTTGGCAGCATTATAGCACGGGCAGCGCGGTATGGCAACTCCTACCTATCCAGACCGGGGATTTCCAGCTATACAACGAAGTATCCTGCCTCACGCTGAACCTGCCCGTGCGCATTGGTTGCACCCGTGTTGTGAAACTAGCACTTGACAACAGGCCACAATATGGTACAATAGGGCCCATAAGCCAAGTAAGGATCGAAAGCAGATGCACACACGCCAGTTTTCCGTTTCACTGCTTGCCGGGCTCCTCCTTCAGAGGAGCTATTCGCGCTTGGGAGAGACGGGATGAGCATCGTGTGATCGCACAGTGAGTTGAGGAACGGCCTCCCAGGCGTGGGGGGCCGTTTTTGTTTTGCACCCAGAGGAACACAGGGGCTGCCATGCCATTGACCCGGCAGGTTGACCATTGGGCCGCCCCTGGCCGTGCTAACACTCGAAAGGAGGCAGGGATCATGAAATCGTCCGTACCCGATAGAACCTACAACCCGCACGCCATTGAACCAAAATGGCAGAAACATTGGGCCGAGACCCTTCTCTACCGGACGCCGGAGCCAGATGGCCGGCCGACCTTCTACTGCCTCGACTTTTTTCCTTACCCATCCGGCGCCGGCCTGAGTGTGGGGCACTGCCGCAACTATATCCCCACTGATGTGATCAGCCGTTACCACCGCATGCAGGGCAAAGCGGTGCTGCATCCCATGGGATGGGATGCGTTCGGGCTGCCCGCGGAGAACGAAGCCATTGACAAGGGCATCCATCCCCGCGACAGCACGCGGCGCTACGCAGCCAACTACCGGCGCCAGATGGACCTCATCGGCGCATCGTACGACTGGCAAAAGGAGATCAGTTCCAGCCATCCTGCGTATTATCGATGGACCCAATGGATGTTCCTGTTGATGTACGAACGTGGGTTGGCATACCAGGCATTGGCTCCGGTCAACTGGTGCGAGTCGTGCAAGACCACGCTGGCCAACGAAGAAGTAGAGAATGGCCTGTGTTGGCGTTGTCACCATCCGGTCACACCACGCCATCTGAAGCAGTGGTTCTTGCGGATAACGGCCTATGCGGACGAGCTGCTATCCGAAACATATCACTTGGATTGGCCGGAGCACATCCTGACAATGCAACGAAACTGGATCGGCCGCAGCGAGGGCGTTGACTTTGAACTGAGAATGGCAGATGGCACAGATGCTGGCATCCGCGTCTTTACCACCCGCCCCGACACCACGTACGGCATGACCTTCGCTGTACTGGCTCCCGAGCACGCTATGGTAGACAAGATCACCACTCCGGAACAGCGCGCCGAGGTGGATGAGTACGCGGCCCAAGCGCGCTACATCCCAGAGATAGAGCGCGCGAACGCCGAGCGCGAACGCGATGGGGTATTCACCGGAGCCTTTGCCATCAACCCGGTCAATGGACAGCGCATCCCCGTCTTTGTGGCTGACTATGTACTGCCAAGCTACGGCACAGGCGCCATCATGGCCGTTCCGGCCCACGACCAGCGAGACTACGAGTTCGCACATGCCTACGGGTTGCCGGTCGTCGAGGTGATCCGTCCAGGGGATACCGCCTGGAACGAGGACTGCGCCTATGAGGGCGATGGCGTCATGGTCAATTCGGGCTGCTTTGACGGCCAGCACTCCCACGAGGCATGGCAGAACATCGCCGACATGATGGAACGCGAGGGCTATGGCTTCAGAACGGTGCAGTACCGCATGCACGACTGGCTGATTAGCCGGCAGCGGTACTGGGGGACACCAATCCCCATGGTCTATTGCGATCACTGTGGGACAGTACCGGTTTCTGTGGAAGACTTGCCCGTACTGCTGCCCCATGTCCCCGACTACCTGCCCAGAGGAGATGGGAGCTCTCCCCTGGCGAATTTGGCTGAATTCGTCCATGCCACTTGCCCCAAGTGCAACAGGCCTGCCCGGCGGGAAACAGACACTATGGGCGGGTTTGCTTGCTCCAGTTGGTACTTTTTACGTTTCCCCGATCGCGAGTACACAGAGGGACCGTTCAATCCCAAAGCATTGCGGCGCTGGCTCCCAGTCGATCTGTATGTGGGCGGCGCCGAGCACGCCGTGATGCACCTGCTCTACGCGCGCTTCTGGACCAAGGTTCTGGCTGATTCTGGGATGGTTGACTTTCGCGAGCCATTCCCCCGGCTGCGCAGCCAGGGAATCCTCCACGCCTCCGATGGGAAGCGCATGTCGAAGAGCAGGGGCAACGTAGTTACCCCCGACGAGGTGGTCGAGCGCTATGGGGCCGACATCTTGCGCATCTATCTCTTGTTCATGGCCCCATTTGAGCGAAACGTCTACTGGGACGAGGATGGAATAGTGGGGGCGGAACGGTTCCTGCATCGCGTGTGGCGGTTGTGCCAGAGCGCTGACAAAGACGCAACGGGTAGAGTACCTGCTGGCCCGGCGGACGCATCGTTGCAGAGAATGACGCACAAGACCATCGAGCGGGTAACCGGCGACATTGAGGCCTTCAAATTCAACACCGCAGTCGCCGCCTTGATGGAATACACGAATGCGCTGTCGGAGCACCGGAGCCAACATGGTGCGTCCCCAGCCTTTCAGGCGGCAATCGGAACCATGATCCGGCTGCTGGCGCCATTCGCGCCTCACATGGCCGAAGAGCTGTGGATGCAGCTGGGAGGCTCGTATTCTGTGCACCAGGAAGCATGGCCCAGCCACGACCCGGCCCTGACGGTAGAGGAAACTGTAACGCTGGTCATCCAGGTAAACGGCAAGGTACGAGATCGGATCAGCGTGCCGGCGGAGATCGGCGACGACGAAGCAGAGAGGATGGCGATGGAGAGCAAACAGGTTCAACGATACCTGCACGGGGCCCGGCCGAAGAAGACAATTGTGATCCCCGGACGGCTGGTCAACCTTGTACTCTGAGTACCGGGACGTCGTTCTGAACGCCAGAGAGAACCTGCGACTCGCTCATGGACAGTGCCAGGCCATATTCTTGTGTCGCGCATAGGCTGCCCATTGGCAGGTCCAAACACGGACAAAAAAGAAGAGCAGGCTCCTAGCGGAGTACCTGCTCTTCTCCCTCACAAGGAGGAGAAAGGAGTGAGTATATCTTACCGCAATCTGGCCGGGAAACAGTAATCCAGGTCACAATTCGGACCTCTGGGGTCTGAATTGCCTCACCTTTGTGGCCCGCTTGCTGCCTTCCCGCTTTTGCAGTATAATTCGGCAACGCTACCGGCAACCCGGACGATGCAGTGCGCAGGAGCGAGGAATGGAGAATCACAGGGAGCCCGATCCATCTGGGCGAGCGCTCGCCCGATCTTGGTATATCGTTATTGAGGGAGCCATTGGCGTTGGCAAAACCACACTGGCGCGGCTCCTGCAGGTTCACCTGGACACGACCCTTCTTCTGGAGGTGTTCGAGGAGAATCCTTTCCTCTCCAAATTCTACGAATCCCGCGCACAGTACGCGTTTCAAACCCAGATGTTCTTCCTGCTCAGCCGCTACCGGCAGCAGCAACGCGTCCCCGCAACTTTGGCCGCCGGGAATCTCATCTCTGATTATATGTTCGCCAAGGACTGGCTCTTTGCCCGGTTGAACCTTGCCGGGGACGAGTGGGATGTCTACCAGCAGATCCATGCCGCGCTTGCGGAGCAGATCACGATGCCCACCCTGATCGTCTATCTCCAGGCTGACACCGATGTCTTGATGGGTAGGATTGCCCAACGGGACCGCCCTTACGAGCGAGCCATGGATCGCGCCTATATCGACGATTTGCGACAGACTTATGACCGGTTCTTTGTCGACTTTGACGAGACCCAGGTGCTGATCATCGACACCAACGATCTCAATTTCGTAACTCGCACGCAGGACCTCCATTCGATCCTGGGCAGGATCAGAAGCGTGCTTCAGGAAGGCATGGTGCAGCCTCCCTTGCCGCAGTTCCAACCGCATCTCCCGCGTGCACAACATCCCGCTCAGAGGCGCACCATACCCGAATACCAGCAGTTTCACGTCGAGTTGGACAGGGAAAAGGGGTTCATCACCGATCTCTATTTCAATTACCTATGCCTGTCCGAAGAGATGGGCGAATTGGGAAGCGAGCTTGCCCAGTTGTGGCGCGAGGAGACCCAGTTCCGTCTCCAGGGGTATCCCGAAGCACAAGCCCGTGTAGCGGCTATTGTGAAACAGAAGCAATCTCTCGAAGCTGAACTGGCAGATTGCATGGCCTACCTTCTCAAACTAGCAAACTATGCGGAGATAGACCTTGAAGCTGCTTACAGGGCAAAGATGCAGACTAACAGGTCACGGTCATGGCGCTAGGCCTTTTCACAAAGTTGTGTTGTTGATAGATCATCTCTCTCCCTTATAATAGAATTATATAGTAGTAGCAGTAGGCCCTGTGGATATGTGGAGGGGCGAGGTGTTGCCTGCTGCCTGCCCTAGAGATTGTGGGTTGCCTTCAGTGCGACACAAGCCCTCGATCCTGCACCCTTTTCCTGAGTGGGGATATCCGGTGGAGGGAGTGTGGAGGAATCGTTGTTTCTCAGACCGGCTCGGCAGATGGCAGGCTTATGTTGATGAGAGTCACTGCAAAGTGCGGATTCCGGCCGAGTTGTCCACAGCCAATCCAAGTTGTCCACAGCATTTCTCGAGTTATCCACAGAACCTGGCGTGAACGGCCGGGGGCTCACACCTGGCAAACATGAGGAACATCCGCAAGATCTCTGACCTTCGGTGCCTGCCTGGTGGTCTTGTCCGTTGGTTGGCGGTGGCTTGCTTGCTCCAGCTGCTCCCGACCTTGCTGGAGCTGCGGGTGGGGGGATGAGATGCAATGGCTTGCTAGGGTAGTCCCATCTCTACTTCTCTGCTCAGGTCTTCGAAGTAGCTCGGAGGTCGCGCCACCACGATCACCCTGTGAGAGTTGCCAGGCCACTCGTACGGCCAGCAGGTGACCAGGGTGACCCGTTCGTCGCCGCTGGGCATGATCCACTGGGCATTCTTCTTTCTCGTACTTAGAGGCATGCCCGATTCCTTGAGGATGTACTTCTCGGCAACAAGATATACATAGGGTATATCACCCACGTACAAGGTGATCTCGTCCCCGGGTTCCAGATCCACTACGTAGCGGAAGACTTTGCCTTTGATGTTGTGATGCCCGGATAGGACTATATTCTCCTCGTGACCGGGCAGCGCCGAGTTCTGATGCCACCCGGCCGCGTTCTCGGGCACGACCCATTCGGAGA
>JBFFCR010000224.1:0-6602 GCA_041559855.1 Anaerolineae bacterium
CCCAGACAGGCGAGTTCACGACCTATGGCGCCTTGCAGTTCCAGCAGGCCGACGGCATCCCTCTACTGATGCTGGTCCCCCCACAGGCCTACGAGCAGGGGAATCGCTCGGCGGCTGTCGGCGGGAGCTATCGTGCTGTGCCCCATGAAAGCGGCCTCACCCTGTGGGTGCAGACGCCGCTTGCATGGTGGACGGCAGCCGAGCGCAACTATCCAGCCGTGCTCGATCCCACCATGCAGGTCCTGCACGCGATGGAGGCCGCCACTATCGGCTATCCCTACGACGTAACCGACCCCGACGCCTTTGTGCAGCCACAAGCCTGCGTGGGCCTGACCCAGTTGGACCCTACGACAGGAGCTCTCTATGCGTCCCTCCATTGGTCCGATCGTGGTTATATCAAGTTCAAACTGCCAAACCTGCCCGACGGCGCGGTGGCCACCCAAGCGACCCTGGTTGGCGCACCCGAGCAAAGCAGAATCTGGATCAATTTCTGGTCCACCTTGTGGGCCAATGAAGACACGCTGGTGTACCGTGTGACAGAGGACTGGAGCTACCTGCAGGGAGTCACCAGCGTGCCAAAGACAACGGTCATCGCCCATGAACCGACAGAGACCGATCGGGCCCAGATACCCTACGTCTTTCCCAGTGATCTTGATCCTGGCAAGCGGCCGGTCACCACCTGGAATGTGACCGGTGATGTCATAGACTGGTATTCGGACCCTACTTCGAATCATGGCTTTGTCCTGGTGTCAGAGTACGACGGCCACCACCTGGATCCCCAGTCGCCGGATGACGCGCACAACTTTTTCCTGCACTGCTTCCCCACCACCTCGATGGTAGATCTGAACGACGTGCTGGCCAATCCCAACAACCCCACGACACACCACGCGGGCCTGGGCCTGCTCATCGAGTACACTTCGCCCCAACTGGCGGCCAACGAGCTGCGCACGGTCCTGGTGCCTTCAGCGGTGCCGGGCGACGCCTACCTGTATCAGCATCACGAATATGATCCTCCGCCCCCCAGCGGCTGGCAGCTCATGGCGGCCCGGGGACAGCGCGGCGGCAAGGTCGCCCAGGCGCGAGTGCAGCTGACCCAGACGGTGCCCTCTGACCCCGATCTGAAAGGCATGATCTCCGACGCGGGCCTAGCTGCCCCCGGCAACGAGGTCTATGGATTCAAGTCCAACTATGTGGTCGCCAATGGCTACCAATCGCTGCCTACGGACCTGGCTCTCCACGTGCTGCCGGACACCTTTGCCACCGATCTGCCCGACGACGACCGCAAGTATCACCTGCAGATCGCTGATGCCATATCCTCGCCAGCGATGCCCGAGGTTGGCACTGCAATCATAGTACCCATCCCGCTGGGCTTTGGGTTCATCGCCGGGCAGGAGCTCGACCTGTCGGCCTCGACCACCGTCGAGATACAGGTCCCCTATGGCGACCAGCCTCCCGAGAAGTTCAACCTCCAGCTCTTTCCCCCTTCACTGAAGTACGGCAGCCGCCAGGTGCCGGGCATCCAGCTCACGCAAGGGCCGGATGCCTGGGAGATCGAGATCGTGATCAACCCGGGCCAGGAGGGGACCTGGCTGCTGGCGGCTATCAACGATGGGCTGTATTCTCCCGCTACCCCCGGTCCCACCCTCAACGCCCAGGTGGTGGCTTGCCAGAACAGCCCCGGTGTGACCCAATATCCGGTGGACGGCGTGTGCGTGGAGATACAGACACCGCCCTCGCCCCTCCCCACCGACCCCTCCGTGCTCTACCAGGTTGGCAATGTGCGCATCTACAGCCCGTTGGGATTCGCTGACAACTGCTACGACGATGGCACCTGCACCACCATAGCCCAAGCGGGTGAGCAAGCAGCGGCCGCCCTGATCGGACACGTGGGGAACGACGACAACTGGGTGGCAGTGAAAGGGGGACAGTTCGAGATCGTGAACAACGTCGTCAGTACCACCCCGGACGTGCGCCTGATCATGGCCCGGTTCAGCGAGGAGTCGCTGCCCATTACCCTGCCCGTGCTGCGCGGTCGCTTCCAGGTCACCAACAACTCGACAGGTCTGATTGAGAGCATCGGGACCGATCTCTACCCCCTGGTCAAGGCGCCGCTGCCCGAGGACGACATGGACAACGGATGGACATTCACTGTGGACCTTTCGGAGGGGCGGATGCGGGCCCAGGGGCCGATCCAGCGCATCGTCGAGCCGACCGAGGGCCTGGGGCAGACGACCTTTGGTTTCAATAGTACTCAATGGTCGATCACGGCCCGCGGTGGACAGGATCTGCTGGGCGTTGCGACCCTGTCCAGCACCCTCACGGACTTTAACGTGGGCACGCTGATCGTCGATCCGCTTTCGGTCAGCGACTATTCGCTGGAGCACAACCCGGCCGACGTGCTTCCGAGCATACCGCAGGCGATGCCTGAATTCGAGCATATCCGCCTGACCGGGGCCACGCTGAAACAGCCGGCCGATCTGGGCGGCGCGCAAGTCCCGGTCCAGGCCGTCATCCTGCCGCCGGGCAAGTCGGTGGTGGACCCACAGGACCCCGGCTTGATATTGTACTGCGGCACGGCCAAGACCTGTTTTGACCTGCGCGGCAAGGCCGATGCCATGACGCCCACCGGTCCTGAGACGGTGCGCCAATACCGCATGCCGGATCTGCTCATCCAGGATCAGGCCGGTACGGTCATGATCAACACGCCACAGGGGGTAGAGATCTATAGCCGCGATCACCCCGAGTCGCACCTGGGCCTGGACAGCGGCGGCTATAGCTTTAGTTACGAGGCCTTTGGCGCCACGATCCGTACCTACCAGGGTGTGTGTCCCCTGCCGCGCGATCCGCTGAACCCCACCAAAATCCTGCCCGGGACCGCAAATACCACAACAGTTGTCTCGGGCACAGCCACCCTGTCCTTGCCGAATGCTGAATCGACAAGCGGCGGACCCCAGATCGGTATCAGCTTCTGGCTGTGCGAGGACTCGTTGCGGGAGATGTCGTTCATCTTTAGTACCGGCGACCAGACGGCCCTGCCACTGGGCAACAGCGGCCTGTTCTTGAATCTCGTGGGCGGCACCATTAGCCTGGCCCCGGATCAGGGTCCGGAACCGGGCTATACTACGGTCGCGCTGGAGGTGGGCGTGCGGGGCATGTCGCCCGACACGCTCTCCTCCAACGTCTTTGTCCGGGGCGTGGTGACCATCGACACCCGCGGCCTGTTCGACATGCAGTTGCAGGCCGGGTTGAAGGTGGTGGGAGGCTACGGCGTGGGCGTGGACGGCCACTTTTGGGTGGCCTGGGCGCCGCTGGACCTTGGGTTCGAGGTGCAGGCCTGCGCACCCTATAGCGGTGGGTTCGACGCCGTCAACTGGCCTCTTTACGCGAACCGCTGCCACGGCACTGAGCTGCTCTTTGGTAGCCTCCGCGCACACATCTGGCAGGGGCAGGGGTGGCAGCACCAATATAACTGGCTGCCCGACAACGACGACGTGCACATCGCCGCCAAGTACACGGTGAGCATCAACATCGCCGCCGGCCTCATCGTCGACTGGGAATTTGTCGTCATTCCCCCCAGTGATATCCAGCTATACGGTATCACCCTGGCCTTTGGCGAGTTCTGCACCAACCACGCCTGTACCAGCTACGAATGGGGCGTGATGGGCGCGTACACGCTGATGGACTATGACTTTGGCATCTATTACGGGTTCGACGGCGGGCTCGACTTTATCGTCGGCAGCGCCGATTTCCTGCTCATCGACGAGGCGGGCGGCGCCTTCAGCGCCGGCCCCACACTGGACTATGTCGGTATAGAAGCGGGCCCACCCTACACGGTCACCATCCCCTCTGGCACGCCCAGGGCCATGTTCGCCCTGGGCTGGGATCCGGGCTCTGATTCGGTGCAGATGGGCCTGGAGCTGGAAAGGCCAGACGGCGTCACCATCGACGAGAACACCGTGGACCCGGCGGTCACGGTCGCCGTCACACCCACCACCAAGGGCTCGCAGACCGTCATCGTGGTCCAGGATCCGCTGCCCGGCGAATGGCGCATCTATACAGAAGGCGATGAGCCGCTGCCTCCGCACCAGTTCCTCTATGTGGCCAACAAGCCCGAGCCCAGCCTCGACCTGGCGGACATCCCCGAGATACTAGGGCCCGGCGACGTCGTCGAGATCGAATGGGCGAGCGACATCGATCCCCAGAACACCGCCTGGCTGAGCCTCTACTATACGACCACCAATGCAATCATGACCAGCGAGCAGGAGATTGGAGGTCCCATCGTAGAACGCCTGCCGCTGACGCCCCACGGCACCTACGAGTGGCATGTACAGGGCCTGGCCTACGTCGACAACGACTACCACATCCATGCGCGCATTGACAGCGAGGCGACAGCCGAGATCAACGGCTGTGGCGAGAGCTATGAGTACAATCCCGATCCAACCTCGGGCGAGGCCAGTTGCGCCATGCTCAACCCAAAGTTGGTGTTGCCCGCCGCTCACATCCCCGACCTGGCCACCTTCTGGTACGAGGACTGGGACGCCCCGGCTGCACCAACACTCGTCGGCGCCCAGGCCGTCGATTGGACCAGCATCATGGTGCTCTGGGAGCCGAATGGGGAGGTGGACCTGGCCGGTTACCTGGTGCGCTGCACGCAGACGGGACTGGTTCGCACCACACGCGTCCCGGCGCAGCACATGACCGGGACTCTGGAGTATGAATCGGCGCAGGTGAACGGGCTGTTGCCATACGAGAATACCCCAGCCACATGCAGCCTGCGCGCCTATGACACCAGCGGCAACGTCAGCGGCGACTCGTCCAGCGCGCAGGTAGTCATGCCCGAGGGGGCCGGGGTGATCAGTGAGGCGATCATCAGCCCGGAGAATGGCGCCACCTTGATCTCGGTGGATGACAAGATCACGGCCTTCTTTCCTGCGGGCCTGGTGGAAAGCGAGACGAGGGTCAAGCTCACGGTGCGGGAAGTGCCGCCGCATCCCACCGGTCCGATGGAGTATGCCGGCACCGCATTCAACCTGTCAGCCTACGGTCCCAACGGGATCCCGGTCACCCAGTTCCTGGGCGATTTCACCCTGACCGTGAACTATGGCGAGCTTGGCATGCAGTCAGCCGGTGCCGAAGCGGAGGAGGAGCTGTACCTCTACTGGTGGGACGGCGAGACCTGGCGGTGGCTGATGCCCTGTGAAGGTTGCTCCCATGATGTTGAGGAACAGCGCTTCATCGTCGTGCTCGATCACTTGAGTGAGTTTGCCGTGCTAGCCGGGGAGCCGTATCACCTCTACTTGCCACTGATCATGAAGGTAGAGTGATGCCCTGCCGGCATGTGCGTCGTTCGTGACGTGGGGGGAGGCCAGGATACAGGCTGATGGGCAGACGGGCTATGCGAGCGCCGATCGGGTGGCTGCTGCTCTGCACGCTGCTCATCGTGGCAGGCTGCGGTTGGTCGCCCACGCCAACGCCGCGAGTCTCACCGGAGGAGGCACGCCCCGGCGGCGCGGGCCCCGTGCTTGGCACCTGGTGGCGCCCACCGGTGGGAACGAGTTGGCAGTGGCAACTGACCGGTCTACCGGTCGATTCATCGTTCGAGGTCGACGTATACGACATCGACCTGTTTGACAACGATGCCAGCACTGTGGCGGTTCTGCACGCTCAGGGGTACAATGTCATCTGCTACATCAGCACCGGTTCATGGGAGGATTGGCGCCCTGATGCCGACCAGTTCCCGCCGTCCGTCCTGGGCGAGGACTATGAAGGCTGGCCCGGCGAGAGATGGCTCGACATCCGCCAGATCGATCTACTGGCGCCCATCATGCGCGCTCGCCTGGACCAGTGCGCGTCCAAGGGTTTTGACGGGATCGAGCCCGACAACATGGACGGATATGCCAACGACACCGGCTTTCCCCTCACCTATGAGGATCAACTCGACTACAATATCTGGCTGGCCCAGGAGGCGCACGCACGCGGTCTCTCGATCGGATTGAAGAACGACGACGAGCAAGTGGACGACCTGCTGCCCTATTTCGACTGGGCACTGACCGAGGATTGCTTTGCAGAGGAATGGTGCGATGCAATGGCGCCCTTTGTCGCCGCCGGGAAGGCCGTGTTCGCTGCCGAGTACACCGACGAGTTGAGTGCCAACCAGTTCCTAAACCAGGTCTGCCCGCAAGCTGACACGCTGGGGTTTAGCGCCATTCTCAAGGATCGCGATCTGGATGCACGACGGCGGGCGTGCCCATGATACTGGGGGCGGCGAAAGCCGGATGAGATGGGGCCTGGCAACCCCCAGCATGACCGACCAACAGGCCACAGTCAGCCATCTGCTCGGCCTGGAAGGCGTGCAACCTGCGGCTGCCGTCCGGGCTTGTTGCCACCGGATCTGGCGATCCGGCGGGAGCTGGACTTTGATGGAGCCCTGATTGCAGAGTCACAAGCAATTGCCCACATGGCGAAAAGCTGGTATAATGTCCGGGCACAAAGCCACCACATCGCGCAGCACCCTTGAGCACGCCATGCCAGAATTGATGATTCAGACCGAAAACCTGACCAAACGATTCTCCTGTTCCACGGCGAGTGTGGAGCGAGAATGC
>JBFFCR010000225.1:0-6602 GCA_041559855.1 Anaerolineae bacterium
AGATGCGCCAGCGAGCCAGAGACGCGCTGGGCGAGCAGTTCGACATCATGGAGTTTCATAACACGATACTGGGACACGGCGTCCTGCCGATCACCGTGCTGGAGGATGTGGTCGATGACTGGATTGCGGAGGAGCTAAACAGCGCTGCAAGCACGGACAGCCTCGCCCAACTGGCAGGACTGCCGATCGACGAGTTCTTTGAGCAGTCGTACCGCCAACTGCAATTGCGGGATCCCGATGCCCTCGTCCTCAATGGCCTGGCGGACGAGTATGGGGTACCCAACGACCAGTTCACCGACATGTCCGCCGGCTATGTGCGCGAGACCCAGCAGTTGGAAGCAGGCATCCTGGACCTGCTGCGCGCCTACGACTATGACGCATTGTCACCTGACCAACAGCTATCCTATGAGATCTACGAGTGGGTTCTCGACGAACGCGTGCGCGGTCACCAGTTCACCTACTATGACTATCCCGTCAACTCGATGACCATCTGGGGCAAACAGAACTGGATCATCGATTTCATGATCAACCAGCAGCCCATCACCGGCAAGCAGGAGGCCGCGGACTATGTCTCGCGGCTGTCCCAACTCGACACCTGGGTCGAGCAGTTGATTGCCGGCTTGAAGGCGCGCGAGCGAGCCGGGGTTGTGCCACCCAGATACCTCATCACGGGATCGATAGAACAGGTCGAGGGACACCTGCACATGCAGGGCCCTGACTCGATCAATATAGAGGCGATCGAGCTCTATGCTTCTTTCCGGGAGAAACTGGGGCAGGTCGAGGCCCTCAGCCAACAGGAAAAGGATGACTTGCTGGATGCCGCGCGGACCGAGATCGAGCAGACCTTTATCCCGGCCTTTCTCGAGTTGAGGGACTATCTGGTCTACCTGGAAGGCGTTGCCACCAACACCTCCGGCCTGTGGCGGTTACCCGACGGTGAAGCCTACTATGCCTACATGCTGCGCCGCGAGACCAGCACGGATCTTAGCCCCGAGCAGATCCACGAGCTCGGGCTATCCGAGGTGGCCCGCATCCAAACCAAGATGCGCGCCGCTGCCGCCGAAATGGGGTACCCGCAGGGCATCAGCATGGCCGAGTTGGAGGGACGCCTTGTGGCGGATAGTGACCTATTGCAGGGGGATGCGCTATTGGCCGAGTACGAAAGGCGCATCGCCGGGGCAGAGCGGGCATCAAGCTCGTACTTTGGCCTGTTGCCGAACGCAGAACTGGTCATACGGCCTGAACCGTTTGGCTCGGGGATTGCCTACTATACCGGGCCGCCTCTGGCTGGCTCCGGCCCGGGCACGTTCTACACGAACCTGGATAGTCTCATGCCGGCCTACCTGATCCCGACCATCGTCTTTCACGAGACTGTCCCGGGGCACCACCTGCAGGCAGCGCTGGCCCGGGAGCTTGAGCTGCCCACATTCAGGCGAGAGCTTCATTCGAATAGCTACGCAGAGGGCTGGGCGCTCTATGCCGAGCAGCTGGCCTGGGAGATGGGTCTCTACGAGGACGATCCCCTGGGGAACCTGG
The DNA here is from genome assembly GCA_041559855.1 of Anaerolineae bacterium. GTDB lineage: Bacteria > Chloroflexota > Anaerolineae > JAAYZQ01 > JAAYZQ01 > JBFFCR01. The sequence continues at coordinate 1,537 of JBFFCR010000225.1, forward strand.
GACGTCTCGGCTTTGAGCTGTCGCGCGCCGCCCGCCTGGTGGTGGACACTGGCATCCACGCCAAAGGCTGGACCCGCCAGGAGGCGGCGGACTATTACACGGAGGCGACGGGCAGGCACACCAGTCCCGCTGCGATGGACCGCTTTGTCATCCTTCCCGGGCAGGGATGTGGGTACACCATTGGAATGCTCGAGATCCTGGCGCTGCGCCAGCAAGCGATGGACGAGCTCGGCGCCGACTTTGACATCAAAGAGTTCCACGACGTGATCCTGGGCAACGGCGCCATGCCGCTGGAAATCCTGGAACGGGTCGTGCAGGACTGGATTGCCGCGCATTAGGCACCCGCACCCAAGCACGCGCGGATGGAAGGGTGAGAGGGGGGACAACGATAACCGAAAGCCGACAAACCTCGCAGCAGGCGGACCGGACTAGCGCTCGTTGATCCGGCTACTTGTCGCTTCCTGCCCGCCTGGCTGCGTGCGCAGTCAGGTTTTGTGGGCCAGCCAGCGATGACGCGGCGTTTAAGATGCGGTCCCATGCCTCGGATTCAGCGCCAGCCGCCAACGCCCGGCCCTCGGCCCAGGCTGCGGCGAAAGCGGACTCGCCTAGCCGCTCGCGGAGCACCGTGCTATGTCGCTCCCAGTCAGCCCGGTCGGCCGGCGACAGGGGGATCCCCGCTGCATCCAGCAGGGCCTCGGTGGCTCCGAACAACTGCGCAGCGCGATCGGGCGGCTGTGCCACGGCCGCCAGCCCGGCTAGACACTCCGCGATCCCTTGCCTATTGCCCTGCTCCCGCTGGAAGGATAGGCTCTCGACGAACAGGGCCCGAGCCCGGTCGGCATCGCCGCGCGCCAGTGCCACGTGCCCAAGGTTCTTGAGCACGCAGGCAATCTCAAGGTGGGTGCCCAGTTCGCGGAGCAGGGAGAGACTCTCGTCAAAGAGAGAGGTCGCCAGATCATAGTCGCCCCGCAAGCGCGCCAACTCTCCCAGCCGGTTGAGCGTTTCCGCGATGCCGGCCGCGTCCGCCTGCTGCCGGTAAATGACCAGGCTGGCCTCAAACCGGGCGCGCGCCGCGTCAAACTCGCCCTGGTGGTAGGCCAGCAGCGCCAGGTCGTCGGTCAGCGTCAGGATCTGTGGGGTATTGCCCAGAGCCTGGTAGAGGTCCAGGCTCTCGTGGAACAGCTCCCGGGCTTCGGCATGTCGGCGCTGGTCCAGCCGCAGGTGCCCCAAGATGTGCACTGCCTCGGCCAGGCCGTCCTGGTCGCCGAGCTCCCGCCACAGCCGGGTGCTTTCCTCCAACTGGGGGCTGGCCTCCCCATAGTCACCCTGCTGCCAGGAAAAGTAGCCTGCCCGGCTGAGGGCCTTGGCCCGGGCCGGCCCGGGCGCCGACGTCTGCTTTGCCGCCCGGGCAAGCCACTGCCGCCCTTCGTTGAGGTGGCCCCGGTAGAGCCAGGCATAGAAAACCGCAGCCGCCAGGCGCACACCGGTCTCCCGGTCGTCCGGGTCTGCGCCAGCGGAGCCCAACGTGCGCTCCAATGCCGCACGCAGGTTGTTGTGCTCGGCGTCCAGCCGTTCGAGCCAGATCACCAGATCCACATTTGCCAGCAGGTTCCGCTCCGCTTCCTCGGCCAAGGAGAGGAAATAGGCGGCATGGCGCCGCCGTGTGGCAGCCGCTGCCCCATTGGCGTCCACTTCAAGCCGTTCCACGGCATACTCACGGATCGTCTCGAGCATCGAAAAGCGTGGCTCGCCCAGGGATTCGGATCGCTGGATCAGGCTCTGCTCGACCAGGGATTCGATCCCGGGCATTACGTCCAGCGGGCTCCCCCCGGCTGCCTCCCTCTGCCCCGCGAAGCGGTCACTCTCCGGCCCGCACACTGCCTCGGCCGCCTCCAGGGTGAACCCGCCCACAAAGACAGCGAGTTGGCGGAAGAGGCTTCTGAGGACAGGGTTCAGTAGGTCGTAGCTCCAATCAATGGTAGCACGCAGCGACTGCTGCCTGGCGGGCAAGTCACGAGGCCCACCAGCGAGCAGCTCGAGCCGGCTGCACAAGCCGGCCTGGATCTTGGCAAGGGGCAGCAGCCGCAAGCGGGCCGCCGCCAGCTCGATAGCCAACGGCAGGCCATCCACGCCCGCGCAGATTTGGGCCACCGTCCGGGCGTTGCCGGCGTCGAGGGCAAAGCTGGCCCGGGCCGCCCGTGCTCGCTGCACGAACAACTGCACGGCCTCACATTCGGCCAGGCGCTCCGCAGGGGGCAGGTCGTGCAGGTCGGGCCAGGAGAGAGGAGGAACAGGATAGTCATGCTCGCCATACACACGCAGCAGTGCCCGGCTGGTGTTCAGCACCTTGAGATGGGGAGCAACCGCCAACAGCCCGGCAATGGCCGGCGCGGCGGCTGTCACCTGCTCGAGGTTGTCCAGAACGAGGAGCAGGTGCTTGTCGAGCAGATGATCCGCCAACTGGTCCGCGACCGGTTGGCCGGCGGTTTCATGCAGACCCAGCGCCTGGGCGACCGTGGGTAGGACGAGCGACGGGTCACGGATGGCAGCCAGCGGTACGAAAAAGACGCCGTCTGCAAACGCGTCCAGCAACTGCCTCGCTACCTCAAGGGCGAGGCGGGTCTTGCCCGTGCCCCCCGGCCCGCTGAGGGTAAGCAAGCGAGCCTCAGGCCCGACCAGGGCCTGGCACACCTCAGCTACCTGCCGTTGGCGCCCAACGAGGGGGGTGATGGGTATCGGGAGGTTATGCACAGATTTGCGTGTGCCTGCAGGTAGGGGAGTGCTTTGTGGCGTCCGGGGCAGAAAGAGCCCATCGAGGGTCTGGTGCACGACGGCGGCAGAGGCGGGCCGGTCTTCCGGTCGCTTGCTCATCAGCTGCACGATCAGCGCGTCGAGGGCAGGCGGGATGTCGGGATTGTGCTCGCCGGGCGGGACCACGGGCGCGTGCAGGTGCTGCCCGATTAGGGCCACCGGATCGTCTCCCCTAAAGGGCAGGCGCCCCGTCGTCCACTCGTAGAGCATCACGCCCAGGGTGTACAGGTCGGCACGCCCGTCGATCTCTTGCCCCAGCGCCTGCTCGGGCGCTATGTAGAACACTGTGCCCAGGATGGCACCCTCGGCCGTCAGACGTGAGGCCACCGTGCGTGCCAGGCCGAAATCGACCAGCTTGGCGGAACCATCGGGGAGGAGCAAGACGTTCTCCGGCTTGAGATCACGGTGAATGACGCCATGGGCGTGGGCATGCTCCAGCGCGGCGCACACCTGGCAGGCGAGGCCCAGGACCTCCTCCAGGCTTCCCGGAGGGCAGTCGTGCAGCGACGCGCCCTCCACCAACTCCATCACGATAAAGGGCACCGTGCCCACGCCACCGGGCACCTCGGCCTCTCCGGCGTCATGCACGGAGACGATGTTGGGGTGGTTGAGCCCAGCAGCGGCCTGGGCTTCGCGCAGCAGGCGGGCGCGGCCCTCGGTGCCCAGCTCACTGGCTAACAGTACCTTAACCGCGATGTCGCGATCCAGCACGGTGTCGTGGGCGCTGTAGACCACGCCCATGCCCCCCCGGCCCAGCTCGGCCTCCAGGCGGTAGCGGCCATTGAGGAACGCGCCGATCAGTTCGGGCATGCTTCCACCCCCACGATCATCAAAGGGCAGTGTCTCGGTCCAGACTAGAGCGATCTCTTCCCCATTGTAGCACAATCCATCTGGCGTGCCAACTAGCTGTCCACAGGCCGGTCCGAACGGTCTCGCCGAAGACGGCGATGATCGAGGAGGAATACACGCGACTCGGGCTTGAACCCTGGCTTTCGCCAGGTAGTGGAGGGCAGATTCTCGCAGTTGCACCCGCCTGCCTGCAACCAGCCTCCCTGAACGCTTCCCCACGCCCGCGCGTTAGTCAGTCGAGGGGCAGCCTCGCCGCACCTGCGCGGGAAACCCGTGCGGCAACGCACCCAACCCGGGGGGAAGTAGCAAATGAGAACCTTGCGAGCCACGATCCTGATACTTCTGGTTGCACTGCTGCTGGCTGCCTGCGGAGCCACGCCAACGCCTCCGCCCATTGCCGAGCCAGCCGCGCCTACTCCCCAACCCACGGAGACGTCACCGGAGCCTTCCTCGACCCCTGCCCCAACCCGGCCACTGCCGTCGCCCACCGCGACCGCGCAACCTGAGCCCGATACGCCAACACCGGTTCCAACGCTCTCCCTCATCCACCCGCCAGATCAGGTCCAGATCACCATCGTGTATGACAATACCGCCATCGACCCGGCGCTCGAGGTCGAGTGGGGCTTTGCCGCCTGGATCGACTATGGCGACCACGACATTTTGTTTGACACCGGACCCAGCGGGACCGCGCTCCTTGGGAATCTGTCGCAACTAGGCCTCGATCCCGCGGAAATCGACCTGGTCGTCCTGTCTCACGAGCATGGCGACCACACCGGAGGCATCATCTCGCTCCTGCAGACCGGCGTCCAGCCGGTGGTCTATGTGCCTGCCGGCTTTCCCTCGTCATTCAAGCGGCTGCTGGCCGAGCGGACCGAGCTTGTCGAGGTAGAGGATCCCATCGAGATCCTGCCCGGCCTCCATTCCACCGGCGAGCTGCCGACCACCCTGGGCGGTCAGGGCGGCGCGCTCACGGAGCAAGCCCTGGTCATCGAGACCTCCGAGGGCAGCGTGGTCATGACCGGCTGTGCCCATCCGGGCATCGTGCCCATCGTGCGCGCGGCCCAACGAGTGGTGCCGGGCGAGGTGGCGTTGGTCATGGGTGGCTTCCACCTGATGGACAAGCCCACCAGCGCCGTCGAGGCCACCGCGGCGACCCTCCGCGAACTGGGCGTCAGGCAGGTCTCGCCCACGCACTGCACCGGCGAGGAGGCCATTGCCGTCTTTGCCGCTGCGTATGATGACGATTATGTCGAGGGCAGTGCCGGACGTACTTACCTCATCGGCGCGCCACCCACCGGGGCCCTGCCGGACGGGCTGTCCCTCGCCCAGATGGAGACCCTGAGCAGTCTGGAGCAGGTTGGCGAATATCCCCTCTATGTCATGCATTACTACGACGACTACGAGCC
>JBFFCR010000226.1:0-6596 GCA_041559855.1 Anaerolineae bacterium
CTCCATGGGGCTCCTCCCTCGTCTGATGGTAGCCCCATTATAACATCAAAATCTAAATGCACCCGCCCTATTGGTCGGTGGCGCATGGCTTTCCAAAGACCAGTCAGGTCTCCAAGACCTGACTGGTCTGGATCCGGGCTTGTTACTCGCCCAACCCGTATCCGCTCTCGATCAGCTCCACCAGCCGTCGGGTGAAGCGAGCCGCCGGGCCTCCGTCGACAACGTCGTGGTCGAACAGCACGGTCAGATGTAGGATCTCGCGCGGCTCGATCCGCCCCTCGACGACGCCGGGCTTGGTGGAAATGCTCCCCACCACCAAGCTGAGTGCATGGGGCGTGGCTGTCAGCCCCCAGCCGCCATGGCCTCCGCCGAACATGCCAACGGCGGTAATGCCGACCGTGCCAGACATGGACACAATCATCACCGGGTCCCGGCGCGTGAACCATTCGAGCAAGCCGGTGAATAGCTTGGACAGCGGCCAGGGCAGCAACATCCCAGAACGCAACCACCTTGGCGTCCCTCCACCGGGCGGAGCTGGCTCCGACTGCACGGCGCGGATCTCCTCGTGGATCTCGCGGAACGTCTTGTGATTTGCGCCCCGGACGATATGCCCCATCAGGGTTGTCTTTTCTCCCTGCTTGCGCTCGACCATCAAACCGATGCTCACGTCGTCAAACAGGACGAGCTGTTTCCGGCCTTTGCGATACGACTGAACCCTCTTGTCTTCATCCACGGCGCTGGCCAGGCACGAGGCTAGGAAGGCGGTGAAGGAAAGCGTCTCACCGGTGCGCTCCTTGTGCTCGGCGATGAACTGCCGGGCGACGGTCACGTCTACCTCCAGCAGGCCGTACATGCGATGCGCCGGGCCCGACAGGTCGAGCATGGCCAGCCAGACGCGGCGCATCGGTGTGAGGTCCACGACACGATAGGGTCCTGCGTTCTCACTCATGATCTGGTATCCTCCTTGATCCATCTGCTTTGCACACCTTTCTTAGACAGACCAGTTAGAGATTGAACCGTAGTGTATGGCGAGGAATCATTCTGAGGCGCACCCCGAGCCTGTCGAGGGGGCGCCGCCGCAAGCAAGTCGAGGGGCGTGGTTGAGGGACGACTTTTCGTGATTCCCGGTCGAAAGATCGCAAGAGCCTGCTTCGACTGGCTCAGCATGGCTCTTTCTTACTTGGGTGGCAGAATGATCGTCAGACATCTAACTGATCCCACAGTCCGGCGGATGGCCGCGATCGCTCCGCCACTCGTGCGACCTACTCCCCGCCACTGCGTACCCACTCCAGGGCGAGTTTGAGCACGTTGAGCAGTGGCTCTTTGGTCAGGACTTCCGGCCCATCCCACTTTTGGTGATAGAAGGCCACCATCTGCTGCGGCACCTTGAAGGGCAGCAGGGTCGTGGCCTTGAGACCGGCCTCGCTGAAGGGACCCGCATCGCTCCCAATTCCGAGGGTGGCGGCGCGCACCTCGTAGGGCACCCTGGCGCGCTCGGCCGCTGCGACCGCGCTTTGTACCATCTCGGGGGCGTTCTTTACGGATCCGCTCTGGTCCGACGTGAGAATAGGGATCTCTGGATGAGCGACCGTCTCAAAGTTGAGCAGCCGCGCGTCCAGCCGTCTCAGCTCTTCCAGGTGACGCTCTACATAACGCCGCGATCCGCGGAGTCCTGCTTCCTCGCTGCCGAAGGATATGAACCGTATCTCGGTGCCATCCGGGATGTGGGAAGGATTTCGTACCAGGAACCGGCACAGAGCGACCGCAAGTGCACAGGCTGAGAGGTTGTCGGCCGCGCCCGGCACGGTTCCCCCGTTCTTCCCCCCGCGAGTGTAGAATGTGCCAAAGATGATGGCAGGGACGATGGGGTAGGCCAGCAAGGCCCATCCCAACGTTCCACACCGCATGGCGCCGGCATTTCCTGTGATCGCGCCCGCCATCTGGATGGTGCTCATCACCAGCATGGCGATCGACCCGAGGAACATGGTCGCTACGGCAAAGTAAAACCCGTAACCCAGAAACCGGAGCCAGGTGTTCTCCCAGGCACTGTCATGGTGGCCGCTCAGAATGAGCAGTCGTTTCACCTCCGTGATCCCGGGCTTGTGCAGCGTGCCGATCACATTCACCGACGTCTTTTTGGCAAAGAGCGGATCGACGAACTCCCGATAGAGGACAAACTCTAGCAGGAACGGCAATGGTGCGATGATAGAGAGGGCCAGGGCAGCCGTGGCGTTCACCCATGGTGGGACTCCCGTGACATGCCCCAGGGAGATGTTCAGCAGAGCGGCGACAAGCGTCAGCAGTGAGCCCAGGGGTACCGCGCCAACATAGGCACGCGGCGCAAGCGTGAACTCTTCGACAATGACGTTACCGGCGCCAAGGTGCGATTCTAATTCCTGCCTGATAATCGCCGCCCGCTTTCGTTCCTGCAAGCTACCTGGCACGCCTGGTCCAACCTCTGCGCAGATCGTCCTGACGAGTTCGTACGCGTATTCGGCATCGCTCCTGGAAACGATCTCTGGCACTCGCCCGTCCTCCTGCCCATCCTCGGCGTCAGTATGTTTCGGGCACCACAATCGTTCCTACCGCAGACCATGCCTGCCCTCGGGGTTCGCAAGGGCCTTTCTCCGTGCCCCGAGGAGCAGCCCTGTGCGTACAAAGCTCCACACCAGCGCAAAGCTGCCGCAGATCGCGGCCAGCCACCAATAGTCGGGCATGTACAGCTTCAGATACTCCCCCCGCTTGCGGAGCACGGAGCGCAGCATGAGGGCGATCACCAGGTTCGGGATCAGCGGGAGGAGGAGATGTCGCTTCCAACTGCGCCCCCCGCTCGAACTGCGGTCGGGTTCCGAGCGCCAGCGGCGCAGCAACCCCACCGTGGCGGCGACGTCCGCTATCTGGAGGAGTGGAATCAGCATTTGGCCGCGCAGCATCAGGGGCAGCACGCTGAAGTACGGCGTCGGCGCGTATGGCTCGCCGGCGAGCACCGCGGCTGCGCCCATGCCGGTCTCGATCACTACTGGGTTGTACCACCACTGGCATGCGTTGAACAGCAGGACGATCCCCATCTGCCGCTCGGGAAAGAGTGCCGTGTAGGCGCCAAAGTCGGGCAAGGCGCCGCTGTGCCACACGACTCTTGTCTGTCCGAGCTCGCCGTCGAACCATCCCATGGCATACCTGCCGGCCGAGACCCCCATCTTGCCGTATTCGACGGCCCCGCGGTGCAGCTCCTCGATGCCTGAGCGGGAGAGCACCTGCGTGTCGCCAACACGTCCGCCGTTCAGATGGGCCATCAAGTAGCGGGCCATGTCCTCGGTGGTGGAGATGAGCTGACCGGAGGGAAGCGAACGCTGCACGATGGGCAGATCCTGCGCGGCAATGGGATGGGCGAACCAGTAGCGATGGCCCATCGCCAGGCCATTCTGTCTGGCGACGTCCCGTGAGACGTAGGTGTGGTTCATCTCCAGCGGCGTGAAGATCTGCTCTTGTAGATAGTCCGCGTACGATTCTCCACTGGCAGCCTCGACGACCAGCCCCAGCAGGTCGTAGTTGGCGTTGCAGTATTGGCAGACCGCACCGACGGGGTGTGAGAGCTTGACGGACGCCAGCGTCCGTGCCTGTCGCTCGGTGCCATCCGGGAGATCGTCGAGAGCGCTGGGTGCGATCTCCCCGGCTGACTCCGGGAGTCCGCTGGTTTGGTTGAGCAGGTGGCGCACTGTCATCTGGGCCGATGCCTGTGGGTCGGCTACCCGGAACCAGGGCAAGTAGCGCTGGACCGGGGCATCCAGCTCGACCTTTCCGGCCTCGACCAGTTTCATCACTGCCAGGGCCGTGAACGATTTGGTGAGAGAGCCGATGAAGAAGGGGGTCTGCGGGGTCGGTGGTTCGCCGCCGGGGCGTGCCCGGCCAAAGCCGCGCTGGTGCACAATCCTGTCCCCTTGGACGATCGCCAGCGCTGCGCCGGGCATGTTGAGGCGGCGCATCTGCCGTTCGACATAGGCGTCGACTGCTTCGTAGATAGAGGCCTCTCCGCGCGGAGGGGCATCTCCTTGCGGAGGGGCCAAATCACTGCCAGTGCTGTTTGGTTTCGGTTTCGCTGAACCGGTCTTGGCAAAGAGGGTACGGGTAGCGGCCAATGCTGTGCCGGCTAGCAGCGAATCGAAGACGAATTCTTTCGCATTCATACGCTGTCCCTCCTGTTACGGATGATAGCTTCAGGCAGATGACATAAAGTCCATGACTGCCTCGATGACTGCTGCAGGGCGCTCTGTCGGCGCATTGTGACCGGCGTGCTCGATGATCTCCAGGCGCGCGTTGGCGATGCCCGCTGCAAGCTGCGCCTGATGTTCGGGCGGGAACTGAAAATCGTCGCGGCCGGTCAGTACCAAGGTGGGCACCTGGATCTCGTCGAGGCGATCCATGACGCTCCAGCCCTTGAGCAACTGGCCGTAGCCATAGATCTGCGCCTCGGGCCGGGATTTGACGCGGAGTCCCAGGCGCAGGTCGCGGAGGAGTTGCAGGGGAGTGAGGCGGTGGTAGTAGGCCCCGCCCAACTTGAACGTGGCCGAAGTCGTTTCCTGGGGTGTTATCTCGCCGTTGAAGAAACGCCGGGCCAACTCGACCCTCGCCGGACTGTAACCGCGTTTGGCCAGTATCTCTGGCGCGTTCTGCTGCACCCACCAGGTGTCGCCGCAGGTGCCCAGCAGCAGTAGGTGAGAGAGGCTCTGCGGGTAACGGAGCGCATATTCCAGGGCGACCATCCCGCCAAAGGAATGTCCCAGCACTGCCCACTGGTCGAAGCCGAGCTCCTGGCGCAGCGCCTCCGCATCCGCGGTCAGGTTGTCCCAGGTCATCGACGAGAGTTCCGCCCCCTCGGAACGGCCGTTGCAGCGGTGGTCGTAGAAGACCAGGGTGAACCGATCCGCGCAGGCTTTGAACGGTGACATGGTGACGTGATCGGACCCTGGACCGCCGTGCATGAGCACGATCGGATACCCCTGTCCGACCACTTCTACGAACAGCGAAACGTCTCGAACTGGTACGGTGGTCATTGTGATTCTCCCAAGAAACGGCGTGCTGAGCTACGTCCGGTGCGGAAATGGCTCGTGTAACTCAAGACACCGCTTCCTCCATTTGCGAGCAGCGATTATGCGCCTCCACGGTGAGCGCAGGCTAAACGGGCTGATGGCCGGTGCAAAGTGCACAGCCGGATTCCCCATGATTGTAGGAGGGAAGGCTGCAAATGTCAAGACTGGGTTGGCATGTGATTGCGGAAGGACCTTGGCCATCTGGGAGCTAGTTTCAGATGGCGCCGCGGGAAGGGGGAGTATGGTTGTCCGCCCATGCCTCGCTCGGCCTGGGCCGGGACTCGCGTGAGAGGCGAGATTCAATTGGCGTTCGATGTAGCTACTACTTGACACGCGCCAACACTGCCCACCCTGTGGATTGTGGCAGTCACTTGAGGACAATATAGCAGAGGATGCGGCTTGGCTCAAGAGCGTTGAAAGACCCGGGCAACCGCGGGCCACAGCCCGCGGCGAACATGGCCAATGGCTCAAGCGTGTTGCTCATTGTCGACTATGGGCATCTCACGGAAAGGCCTTGTCAAAGACGGTGTCCATCGAGCAGAACATGCCGGCCGGCTCTCCAAGGGGCAGGCCGAGCGACTCGATGAGCTCGCCTACGGCCTGTGGAAAAGCGGACGAGACCTGCATATAGACCTGGCCGTCGATCTCGGTGAACCACGGCCCACCGATAAAGATGACGTTTGAGCCAGTAGTTGCTTCTATCTCCGTCTTGTCGGCAAATACGAGGTGTATGGACCATACAGGGTAATTGTCCATGCAGGGCTGCAGCCTGAACGTCGTACTGACAGGCAGTAGATCGGTCAAAGCACCGGCCAGAGCCTGGACCGCGGGCTTGTCAATGACGAGTGAATCGGTATACGTTGAGGTAGCGACCGGTTCGGTATTCGCCTGGCGGATCTCTAGCGAGTATTCCACCGGATCGCCTAGACCCCGCCAGCGGTACTCGATTACCACATCCGTGATCTCTTGCTGCGCAAAGGCAGGGGGCTTGACTACCGCCATCGCATCGAGGTACCGGTAGAAGAGCGGGGTTGCCAGTGCATAACCTGGATTACCGGTGACCGCGTGGGTGAACGCCTGATGAGCCTCTGGCGACGTTGGTTGACCTTCGGCACGGTCTGCGTGCGCAAGTGCGAGAGCAGCCCAGTCGCAGCCAGCCTGAGGGGTGTAGGCATCAAGCAGATCCTCTTCTGCCGTCGACTCTGGATAGCGCTGCTCGACGATGGCTTCAAGGTCACATTCTCTGACAGCCCGGATCTGCTCGGAAGTCAGCGGAGCCACGGGCCAGTCGAGGGGCAGGGTTTCCACATGACTGGGAAGGGGCTCAGGCCGCACCGGCTCCAGGACGAACTCGAGGGGCGGGCAGTAGCAGCTCAGGCAGTCGAATCCACTCAGGTCCAGTGTCGTCGACTCGTATCCCTCTGCGTCCACGCTGAAAAAGAGGCTGTCCGTGTCGTGGATGTACACCGCGATTTCGAAGGTGCCGTCCCCCCCGGTCCGGTCGCTCCC
>JBFFCR010000227.1:0-6526 GCA_041559855.1 Anaerolineae bacterium
CTGGCGCGCCTCGGGCGTGTCCAGGCCGGAAATGCGCTCCTTGAGCTGGGCCACGCGGGCTCGCTGGGCGGCGATGTCGGCTTCGGTGACCTGCTCGGCATTCAGCAGCGCATCGGCCAGGTCGCCGCCGATGGCGTCGCGAAGCTGGTCCACTAGCTCTGCGGCATACTGGGTCTGCTTGTCGATGGTCAGCCGGAAGCCAAGGCCGAACTCGGCGTTGTCCTCGAACAGGCTGTTGGACCAGGTGGGCCCGCGGCCATCCTTGTTCACGGCCCAGGGGGTCGTGGGCAGGTTGCCCCCGTAGATGGAGGAGCAGCCGGTGGCGTTGGAGACAAGCGCCCGGTCGCCAAAGAGCTGGCTCAGCAGTTTGACATAGGGTGTCTCGCCGCAACCAGCGCAGGCCCCGGAGAACTCGAACAACGGCACGAGCAACTGGGACCCTTTGACGGTCGTGGTCTTGGCCTGGGTGCGATCAAAGTCGGGGATGTCCAGGAAGAACTTGAAATTCTCGCGTTCCCGTTCCCGGAGAGGCATCTGGGGCGCCATGTTGATTGCCTTGCGCTTGGGCTCGGTCTTGTCCTTGGCGGGGCAGGCGCTGACGCACAGGCCACAGCCGGTGCAGTCCTCGGGCGCGACCTGGATGGTGGTGACCATACCGTCGAACTCTCTGCCGGTGGCCTTTTTGTGCTTGAAGGTCGGCGGGGCGCTCTCCAACACGGCTGGGTCATAGATCTTGAACCGGATGACCGCGTGCGGGCAGGCCAGGGCGCACTTGGCGCACTGGATGCACAGGTCGCGCTCCCAGACCGGGATCTCGAGGGCGATGTTCCGCTTTTCCCATCTGGTGGTTGCCGAGGGATAGGTGCCATCCACAGGCAGCGCGGATACGGGCAGCGAGTCACCCTTGCGGGCCATGATGGTGGCGGTCACCGTCTGCACGAACTCGGGTGCCTCGGGCGGCACCACGGGCGGCATCTTGAACTCGCTGGTGACCTTGTCCATGGTCTCGACGCGGAAGAGGTTGTCGATGGAGGCATCCACCGCAGCATAGTTCTTCTGGATGACCGCTTCGCCCCGCTTACCGTAGGTCTTTTTGATCGCCTCCTTGATGGCGGCGATGGCCTCAGCCCTGGGCAGCACACCCGACAGGTAAAAGAAGGCGGTCTGCATAATGGTGTTGATGCGGACACCCATGCCGGTCTCTTTGGCGACGCGATAGGCGTCGATAACATAGAGCTGGAGGTTCTTCTCAATGATCTGCTCCTGAACCTCCTGGGGCAGCTTGTCCCACACCTCGTTGGGGCCGTAGGGCGCGTTCAGCAGAAAGGTCGCGCCGGGCGCTGCATTCTCCAGCATGTCGAACTGCTCGAGGAAGACGAACTGGTGGCAGGCGATAAAGTTTGCCGAGCTGATGAGGCAGGTCTGGTGGATGGGGCGCGGGCCAAAGCGCAGGTGCGAGACGGTCACGGCGCCGGCCTTTCTCGAGTCGTACTGGAAGTAGCCCTGGGCATAGTTGGGGGTGTCCTCGCCGATGATCTTGATGCTGTTCTTGTTGGCGCTGACGGTACCATCGGAGCCCAGGCCGTAGAACATGGCGCGCACGACATCGTCGGGCTCGATGTTCAAGGACGGGTCATAGTCGATGCTAGTGTTGGTGACGTCGTCGTGGATGCCCACGGTAAAGTGGTTCTTGGGCTCGCTCTTGGTCATCTCGTCAAAGATGCCCTTGGCCATGGCCGGTGTGAACTCTTTGCTGGACAGCCCGTAGCGACCGCCGATGATCCTAAAGTCTTTTCCAGCCTCGGCTGCGGCAGTGACGCAGTCCTGGTAGAGGGGCTCTCCCACGGAACCAGGCTCCTTGGTCCGGTCGAGGGCGGCGATGACTTGAACCGTGTCGGGCAGCGCCTGGAAGAAGTGCTCGATGCTAAAGGGCCGGTAGAGGCGGACCTTGAGCAGGCCGACCTTTTCGCCCTGCTGGACCAGATAGTCGACCGTGTCCTCCGCCACTTCGGCGCCCGAGCCCATCATGACGATCACACGGTCCGCGTCGGGTGCGCCGACATAGTCAAAGAGGTGATACTGCCGTCCCACGATCGCGGCGAACCTGTCCATGGCCTTTTGGACGATCTCGGGCGTCTTGAGGTAGAAGCTGTTGACCGTCTCGCGCGCCTGGAAGAACACATCAGGATTCTGGGCGGTGCCGCGAATGAAGGGACGCTCAGGGGTAAAGCCGCGGGTTCGGTGGGCCATGACCAGTTCATCGTCGATCATGGCGCGCAAGTCATCCTTGGTCAGTTGCTCGACCTTGTTGACCTCGGAGCTGGTGCGGAAGCCGTCGAAAAAGTGGACAAAGGGCACCCGGCTCTCCAGCGTAGCTGCCTGGGCAATGGTTGCCAGGTCCATGATCTCCTGGGGCGAGTTGCTGGACAGGAGGCCCCAGCCCGTGGCGCGAACGGCCATGACGTCGCTGTGATCGCCGAATATCGAGAGCGCTTGGCAGGCGATGCTCCGGGCGGAGACGTGAAAGACCGTAGAGGTCAACTCGCCGGCAATCTTGTACATGTTCGGGATCATTAAAAGCAGGCCCTGGGAGGCGGTGAACGTGGTGGTCAGCGCGCCGGTTTGGAGCGCGCCGTGGACCGCACCGGCGGCCCCGCCTTCGGACTGCATCTCGACGACCAGGGGCACGGTGCCCCAGATATTGGTTTGCCCCTGCGCGGAAAAGGCGTCTGCGTGCTCGCCCATCGCGCTGGAGGGTGTAATGGGATAGATGGCGATGACCTCGTTGACCTTGTGGGCCACGTAGGCCGCGGCTTCGTTCCCGTCGACTGTGACCATGTTTCTCTTTGCCATGACAACCCCCTATCAGTCGTTGATCTGTCTGTTGTGTCTTCAGGCTCAAGGCGCTGGCAGTGAGAACAGCGAACCCCAAGCCACCTATTCTCAAGCAAACGCCAGGCAGGTGAGCCTGGCGTGGTCTGAGCTTTTCCGTTGCCTCACAGGTGCTTCGACAGGCCAGTTTCAGCTGTGAAACTTCGCCTCGCTCAAGAGCGAGGGGATTATAGCACGCGGAACTGGGTTTGTCAAAGGGAAATCAGCCCGAGGCGCGTGGCGCAGTAGCGGCTATGGATCAGTAAGGCCGGCGCTTGTTCCGCCGCTCTTTCTTGCGCTGGCAGTCGAGGCAGAACGTTGCTTCGGGCAGGATCTCCAGGCGCGCGGGGTCGATGCGCTCGCCGCAGCTCTCGCAGATCCCATACGTCCCGTTGCGGGCCATCTGCAGGGCGTGGTTGATCGAGTCGAGCTTGCGCTCCAATGTCTGGATGAGCGCCAGTGTCTTTTCCCGCTCGTACGCGTCCAGATCTGCTTCGTCGGCGGACGGTTCCGCCATGTTGCGCAGGTCGCTGCGGAGGTGGTCCATGTCCTCCATAACATCGTTCCGTGCCAGTT
This sequence comes from Anaerolineae bacterium, assembly GCA_041559855.1. Classification (GTDB taxonomy): domain Bacteria; phylum Chloroflexota; class Anaerolineae; order JAAYZQ01; family JAAYZQ01; genus JBFFCR01. Next base: position 3,448 of record JBFFCR010000227.1, read on the forward strand.
CCAGTTTCTCTATGTCGATCTTGGCTCGTGAAGCCGCGGTTTTCATGATGTTCATCCTCGTTGCTGACCTTTGTCCAATCCGAATTCGTTTTTGTGGTGCCAGAATATACCACAATTCGCGCGGGAGGTCAACACGGGGACCGATTGATGGCAGAGGGGGGCAACCCGCCCTTCTGGGTGAGTCGACTGGCGTCTGCTGTAGTCCCGACATACAGCAGGACCGGGCCGCAATAGGGGTTCTGCGAAGGTGAGTGATCTCACGGTAGCGCCTGTGGAGATGCTTCACTTCGTTGTGCTTTGTTCGGCATGACACGATCACGTGCTGCCCATCTCGTTGGCGTCCGGAGACTTGTGATGCACCCAGCAGAGGGCTGTGATGCCGCCGTGATCGCCAACTTGAGGCACCGCTATCAGCGACCTGTCAAGCGCAGTACATGGACGTGGAGTTGCGATGGACTCCACCTTCCATTCAATGTTGTGATACTGGCGGCACTTCGTGCACCAAGGGACCTCGGGCGCACGTCCTTTCATCACCCGTGTGCGGCTGAAAGCTCGGAGTAACCCACGCTCCGTCCTTCTGGCGGAGAAGCAAGCTATAAGGTCCCGTTTCTTTTAAGCCTCTGAACGATCTTGCCCAACTCGCCGGCTGTCAGCAATTCGTCAAAACCACTGCCCGGACAGAACCGGAAGGCTTCATACACCTTTTCTTGATACTCGGCTGGATAGGGCGATTTCATCGCCAGGACTGCCTCCAAGCCGTCTATGACCTGCCGGGCCATTTCGTCAACGCTTTTGTCGAGCACGCCCAACTCTGTCTCCATCGCGTCTTCAAACGTATCGCCGCTGCCAGCAGTCTGGCGCTCGTCCACCAACATTCCCGCCCACAGCGCAAAGGAATCAAGGTGGACCTCTACCGTGCGGGGCCAATTCTTCACCATCAGGTTGTAGGGATCGGTCCGCCCCGTGCCGTACAGGCCGCGAAAGTCACAGCGCAGGATTACTACTGGCTTTCCCAGGCTCTTTGCCACTGCGAATTCCACAACCGTGCCCGAATCCAGTTCCACGCCGTCAAAGCGGGCCAGGATGATATCTGCACTCACTACCCATCCCAGATCCTCGTTTCTGATGTAGGCGTCTACGTCAGGCCTGTCGAACACCTGCAGCTCTCGCGACTGGGGCAGGAGTAGCTGGAACCTCCCGCCAGAGAGTCGCCAAACCGCCTCCTTGATCAACACATTGGTGGCCAACTCGTGCTGCGTAAAGAGCCCGGCCGCCGAGTAGATCAGGTAGGGGCCCACTCTGTTGCTTGGCCCAGGAGTTGCATCAATCGCCTTGCTCCAGCTCATCTTGCTCTCTCCTTTCTCAGAACCTGCTGGTCCAGGCAGTCCCGGCGTACCAGGCCAACCGGGGAGCAGAATACACCTAACAACACCTCATCAATCTGGCGACCCGGACGTCGACGGTGAGGTCATCGGTAACACGCCTGGAAACAGCCCTTCAAGCGCGGCTACTATCTCGGCCCTGAATCTCTCAACATCATCATGATTGTTGGGCACTCTCTTGATTGTTGTTCCTTGTTCCATCAGCCTGGTCTGATGATCTGGATCTAGATCACCACCGTCGGCTGCATATCTGGCGAATACTTCAAGTGGTACACTATCTTGCCGCTTCTCATTCCTCATCGATCTTTTGTCATAGCTGGTCTCAACAATGATCCACCTCACTTGTCCAGGCTCAACTCCTGCTTCTTCTAATCTGACAAACAGATCAGAGATTGTGTGATCGGGTGGGTTCTTGCCAAAGCCAGCTTCAATGACGATCGGCTTTCCATCCGCACGCCGATCACAGATCTGACGTCCCAACTCTACTCTCGCTTCGTTGAGCCAGGCGGGCAGCAGATCCCCAGGGACATCGAATCGGTGATACCTGCTCCAGTCTACGGAACTTGGATCTTCTCCTGGGTCCAGCCAAACAACGACCCGTTCGCCTTCTAGCCGCTGTTGTCCATCATCCTCAATACTGAGTGCTAGTTTGGAATCCCCTGCTTTGAGAACATGATGGACCGCCAGACGGTACACAAGCTCCCGGTCATCTATGAATACTGCGTGGGGCTCGCCACCGAAATACGCGAGAAGTGTTCTGGCAGCCGTGCTCTTTCCTGAAGCCCACTGTCCCAAAACGCCGACTATGACTCCCCCTTCAGATTTTACCATGATCTTCACTCCTATAGATCCGGTTGCTGGGACACTCGCGTCCACTGAAAAGAGTACAGTCCCGACTTCCCTGTGCAGGCCACAGGATCGTGCCTGTGAAGAGGCATGTTCTAATCAGCAGGCCGGTGCTGCCGAACAGGATGCCGGGCGTCTCGTCGCGGCGATCCACGCGCAGCCTGGACCAAATCGTGCAGGTAGACCCGGGCATCGCCGTGCTGGCGGATGTCGGTGAGCGCTCTCTGTGAGAACGCGAATCCGCCGCGGCGCTTTACCAGGTCCCGCCAGGCCATGACGAGGCGGAACAGCGCAAGCTTCCAGGCGGGGTATGCCTGCTTCCAGAGATTGGCAAATTCGCGGTAGAACTCCTCAGGGGGCAGGCGGGTGGGCAGCACTGCGTGCGCCAGATCAAAGAACTCGTAGTTCGAAGTGGTGAGCTGATCTTCCACCTCTGCAAAGAGGTCCGAACCGGGCAACGGGGTCAGCACACTGAAGAAGGGGAACTGTAGCCCAAGCCGCCGGATGTACGCACGCAAGGCCTGAAAGTCCTCGCAGCTGTCGCCAGGATCCGCGATGAAGGAAGGATTGGGCTCAATGCCCGCCGCCCGCAATATGGACAGAGCCTTTTCATTGTTCCTGACCGAGTTGTGCTTGTTGACTGCGTCCAGACCACTCTGGTCCGGCCTCTCAAAGCCGATAAAGACGTGATCCAGACCCACCTCCCGCCACTGGTCGATCACCTCAGGATGACGGACAATGTCGTCGCTGCGTGCCTCGAGGCTGTACCGTTTCTCGATGCCACGCTCCTTGAGGAGGCGGGCAATCTCCCCGGCCCGCTCGCCATGGGTCAGAAAGTTGTCGTCGGTGAA
>JBFFCR010000228.1:0-6511 GCA_041559855.1 Anaerolineae bacterium
ACGCGGAGGCGGCGCTCAATTATGCCATCGCAGTCAGCTAGACACTGGCCCAGGACCCTCGGCTACTTTGCGGTATTCGTGACGATCGGTCTGGAGACGGCCTCTCTCGGACCCACCCTGTCCGGATTGGCCGCGAACACCAACACCGGGTTGGATGCCATCAGCTTTCTTTTCACTGCCCACGCCCTGGGCTACATGCTCGGCTCTTTCTTTGGCGGGCGGCTCTACGACCGGATGCCAGGCCATCCCCTGATGGTCGGCATGCTCGGCCTCATGGCTGCTATGCTGGCCCTCATCCCGCTGGCGCCGACCCTGTGGATGCTGACCGCGGCCTGGCTGCTGTTGGGGATCGGCGGCGGGGCGCTGGACGTCGGGGGCAACACCCTGCTCGTCTGGGTCCACGGACGGAAGGTCGGCCCATTCATGAACGCCCTCCATTTCTTCTTTGGCATTGGTTCCTTCCTCGCGCCGGTCGTCGTGGCTGTGAGCCTGACGCTGAGTGGCAATGTCACCGCTGCGTTTTGGTTTCTCGCGGTGTTGGTCCTGCCGTTTGCACTGTGGCTGATCAGGCTTCCCAGTCCCTCCCCGCCCGACCACACTCCTGGCCTGTCTCAGGGTAACATCTCGAGCGCGGAGCGGGCACAGCCTGAGGCCGGTTGCGGAAAGACCGTGCTGCTGATCGCCCTTCTCTTGCTGTTCTACGTCGGCGCTGAGGCAGCCTTTGCTGGCTGGATATCTACCTATGCGGTTGCCCTCGATCTTGGCGGTGCCACTACCGCCGCTTACCTGGCCTCTGCCTTTTGGGGCGCGCTTACCTTCGGCCGGCTGGTATCCATACCGATCGCCGCGCGGTTTCGGCCTCGCTGGATGCTGCTTGCTGATCTGCTGGGCTGCCTGGCGAGCGTGGGCGTGATCTTAACGTGGCCTTCTTCCGCCGTCGCAGTCTGGCTGGGCGCACTGGGGCTGGGGCTCTCCATGGCCTCTTTCTTTCCCACCACCATTTCCCTGGCTGAGCGACGGATCCGGATCACCGGCCAGGTGACCGGCTGGTTTCTGGTGGCTGGCAGCGTCGGTGCCATGGCGATCCCCTGGCTGATCGGGCAGCTCTTTGATGCAATCGGACCTCCAGTGACCATGATCGTCATCCTGCTCGATCTGGTGGCGACCCTAGCTGTCTTTGGCGTCCTGCTCAAGGCTGGCATGGCTCCCACTGCGTCCCAGGGAGAGGACGGGGTACGAGCGCGCTGACAGGCGATGAGCGGCGAGTTTCGTTTTCAAAATGAATGGCGACGGGGTTTTCCCCGTCGCCATCTATCTGACCAGGAGTTCCAGACGCTCCCTGCTGTCTTGCCGGCAGCCGCCTGATCCCCAGTTCACGCTTTCACCTCGGCCAGACGCTCACGGTGGGGGTACAGTTGCTGCGTCAGGCGTCGGCGTGTAGGTTGGAGGTGGGACGGTCGGCAGATCGATCGGCGTCGGTGTGTAGGTCGGAGTGGGGGTTGTGGTGGGTGTCGGTGTGGTAGAGGGTGTGGGCGTCAGGGATGGGGTTGGCGTGGTTGTGCCGGTAGGAGAGGGCGTGATGGTCGGTGTTGGCGTGGCATTCTGCACCCAGACCCATGTCCGGGCCTCGGCGGCATTTCCCGCCCGGTTGTAGACCACCACCCGCAGTGTATAGTCCCGGTTGTCGAGGTGCATCACGTTCCATACTGCCAGCAACCCGCCATCCACGGGCGAGTAGATCGGCCCTGCCACCGGCCCCCAGCCGATAGGATCCCGGCCCTCGCCGTACTCGACGATATAGTGATCAAAGTCGGGCAGATTGGCCCGTCCCATCACGTACACCTCGCCGAACACCGTCTCTCCTGGCACGGGTTGCTGCAGAAGCGCAGGGGCCTGTTCCCCGTGCACGGGGCAGATTGCATCCGGTGGCTGGGAGATGGCGTGCTCCTTGGCCCACTTTTTCCCCTCTTCTCCAGGGAGGACATAGTAGTAACGCCTCTCGATGAGCTCGGCCGGGCAGTATTCGGTTGCCCGCAGATTGGTGCTCACATCGATGTCGATGAACTGGTGAAAGTCGTATTCTGGCCCCAGCGGTCCCTGGCCCGTGGCAAAGACCTCGGTGCGGCGCCGGTCGGTTGGGCAGGCCTCGCTGGGCAGTGACCCGGCATCGGCACTGATTTCGATCGCCTCGATCCCATCCGGGCGCGCGAACTGGCTGGCAGGCTGGTCGGCAAGAGCCCGTTCCATAAAGTTGTGCCAGATAGGCCCCGCGCCCGACGAGCCGGTCACGCGCTGCATCGCTGTATTATCAGCGTTACCCACCCACACGCCTGCAACCAGCTCCGGCGTGTAGCCCAGCGTCCAGGAATCCCGCCAGTCGTCGGTGGTGCCCGTCTTGGCAGCCGCTGGCCGGGAGAGCTTGAGCGCGTTGTTCGTGCCAAAGGTACCTGCGCGCGCCTGGTTGTCGGACAGGATATCGGTGATCAGGTAGGCGTGCTGGGGGCTGATCACTTGATCTCCCTGCGGAGGCTGGTACTCCTCGATGATGTGTCCTGCCGAATCCTCGATGTGCAGGATCGCAACCGGCGGGACTCGTTTCCCCCCGTTGGCAAAGACAGCATAGGCCCCGGCCATCTCCATCAGGGTAACATCGCCACCGCCCAGGGTCAGGCTCAGTCCATAGTCGGGGCGGTTGAGTGAATCAATGCCCAGACGATGGGCAGTGTCCAGCATGGCTGGCAGCCCCACGAAATCGAGGGTTTTGACGGCGGGGATATTCAGCGACTGGGCCAGTGCCTGGCGGACCAAGACCGGCCCACGGACCTTGCGATCGTAGTTCTTGGGCACGTAGGAGCGGCCCAGGGCGTCAAAGAACTCGGTCTCGACGTCCCAGATGAGGGTCGACGGCGTCCATCCCTTCTCGAAAGCGGTCACATAGGTGACGGGCTTGATGGAGGAACCGGGCTGCCTCAAGCGCATGGTCACGTTCACCTGACCGTCGATCTCGGCGTTGTTGAAATCTGCGCTGCCGAGCATGGCGAGCACCTCACCGGTGTCCGGCTTCAAAGCCACCAGCGCGGCGTTGGTCGCGTGCCGGTCCTGCAGCGTGGCCAAGTGGGCCTGGGCCTCCTCCTGGGCGATGCTCTGCAAGCGCGAGTCGAGCGTGGTTGTGACCTTCAGACCGCTACGGTACAGCACATCTGCGCCATACTTTTGCTCCAGCAACTGCTGGATCCAGACAACAAAGTGCGGCGCCGTCACGTGGGATTCCAGCGGCATGAGAGGCAGTTCCTCGGCCTTGGCTGCATCGGCCTCGGCCCGGCTGATATAGCCACCCTGGACCATCAGGTCCAACACTACAGCCTGGCGTCGCTTGGCTCCCTCCCAGTTGGTATAGGGATCCCAATAGGCCGGGGCCTGCGGCAGCCCCGCGAGCATCGCTGCCTCGGCGAGGGTCAGATTGCTCGACGTCTTGCCAAAGTAGGTCTCTGCTGCAGCCTCGACGCCATAGGCCAGGTTGCCAAAGTTGACCTCGTTGAGATAGATCTCCAGGATCTCGCGTTTGGTGTACCGCCGGCTGATCTCCGCTGCAAGCACTGCCTCGCGGATTTTGCGGCCCAGCGTCTGGTCCATCTGCCCCTCGGGTGCGAGGTACACTACGTCTACCAGTGTCTGGGGGATGGTGCTGGCCCCGGACACGATCTCCCCCTCCTGAACGTTCTGGATCACGGCGCGGATGATGCCGATCGGGTCCACGCCAGGGTGCTGCCAGAAGCGCTCATCTTCGGTGGCGACTGTGGCATTGATCAGGTGGGAGGAGATTTCCTCGTACGGCACCAGGATGCGCCGTCCACCGGTGGGGTCCATGATCTCGTACAGCAGATACCCGTTCCGATCGTAGATGCGAGTGCTCACGAAACTGGCGGCTTGAGCCCTGAGCGCCTCGGGCGAGGGCAGGTCGGCGGCAATCGCGGCATAGCCCGCCATCAGACCACAGACCACCAGAAGGAACAGCAGGACTATTGCCGAAATAGAGACGAGGGCAACTGTGCTAAAGCTGGGCTTCCCGCGTTCCTCTGCCTTGCCGTTAGCAGGCGGCGATGGTGGGGGCGGCGGTGGCACGTGGACCTGGCGCGGTGAGGATGCCTGGTGTCGAGCGGGATACGAAGGCTGCCCGCTTGATGGCCGCTGCACGGGATTCCCCGATTGCCATGACCCTGCTTGCGCGGGACGCGGTCGTGTCTCGCCTGACTGCGAAGGCGGCCTGCCCTGCTCACGCGGCATGGGCTGGCCTTGTCCTTGGGAGGAGCCGCGCTGGTCGGGCTGCGCCCCCTGCGCCCCCTTGGAAGTCTCGTTACTTTGCTGCTGTGTCATCCACGCTCCTTGACCTTGGTGACCATGGCACGTCTATTAGACGATTTGGTCACTGGAAAAGTTCCGGTCCCTTGTTGCTGCCGGGAACCCGGGCATGCGCCTTGAGAGCTTCTCCGAATTGAGCCCGAGTCCGCTTTGTGCTATAATGCACCCCGCACTTATCTGCTCAAGGAGGCAGGGAATGATCAGTCAAGAACTGCTTGACATGCTTCGGTGTCCGGCCTGCGTGTCCGGGCCGACCCGAAAGCCTGGCGACGATCCGGGTCGATTGGCACTGGTCGACGGCGCATGGCTGGTGTGCCAGGAGTCCGATTGCGGGCGCAAGTACCCCATCATCGACGATATCCCTCGCATGCTCATCGAGATCGGCGACAAATACATCGATACGCCGGTAGAAGAGCTGGGGGAACCGAAGGAGTAAGGTGCCGGGCGTGTGAAAGCCCTCATGCCTGGGCTGACGCAGCCACCAACTGCGCCCCGTTCCTTTCCACCCTGACCAGAGGCGCGCCCCGGCGGATCTGGTAGTGGTCGAGGTCGCGGGCGACAATCGTCGCTGGAAAGATTGGCCGCGCTTCGTCCAGGATCTCTCGCTCGCTATAGCGTCGGGAGATGTGATGCAGGATCAGGTGCTGCACCCCAGCCTCAACCGCCAGCTCTGCCGCCTGGCGCGCGGTGAGGTGACCAAACTCGCGCGCCACATCGGCCTCCAGATCCGTATAGGTGGCCTCGATCACCAGGGCATCGGCGTCGCGCACTGGCTCTATCAGGTCGTCGGCGCGGGCGGCGTCGCCGACAAAGACGAATTTCGTACCCGTTCGTGACGGGCCCAGCACCTCATCGGGCTGGATGATGCTACCATCGGCCAACGTGACTGGCTCGCCTCGCACCAGCCGCGCCCGCTCCGGGCCCTCTGGCACCCCCAACGCTCTGGCCTCTTTCACGAGAAAGGGCCTCCGCGCCTTTTCCTGAAAGATGTACCCAAAGTTCCCTGGCCCCCGGTGGACTACCGGGAATGCGCTCAGTTGAAAAGAGCCATCCTCGAGCACAATGCCCGGCTCCAGGTCGGTCAGCACGATCCGGATGGGCGGGCGGTAGCGCCCGAACACGACCTCCATCAGCGCTTCCACGCGGTCCAGCGCCCATTTGCCGCCAAAGATCTCGATGCGATCGATCATCTCCCATCGGGAGAAGGTGGAAGCCAGGCCCGCCAAACCCAGGATGTGGTCCAGATGCCCGTGGGTCAGCAAAATCCGGTCCAGACGGCGGAAACCGAGGCCGCTACGGAGCAGTTGTCGCTGGGTACCCTCGCCGCAGTCAACCATGAAGCGAAATTCTTTGTGCATCACCACAGCCGCGGGCAGCCCCCGCCGGATGGAGGGCGCCGAAGCTGAGGTACCCAAGAACACTACTTCGAACATGATGCCTGACCTGAGAACGCCGCGATTTCGCCAGGGCCATCACTGCTTCCACTCTGCCCTAGCAAGGTTAGAGCATTATACCCCAAAAGCGAGATCGCCCCAAAACTGATCCGCACTCCGGGTACGGTGTAGCGCCAGGGAATAGTTGGGGCTTCGTTGGTGTCCTTGTGATTCTGTGGTACAATAGGCGCCATCTTTGGATGCCATCGGACAGGTGAGGCTAGAGCTCGGGTCTCTCCGATGAGCACGCGACAGATCTCAGATCTGCTGCAAGAAGGCGCGACAATGGACCGCAAACGGCTGTTCCCTATACTGCTCATCGTCTTTACCAATATCCTGGGCGGGGGCGTGATCCTGCCTATCCTGCCGCTCTATGCCGAAGGGCAGTTCGGTGGGAGCATCCTCCAGATCACGCTGCTATCCACCTCGTACTTTGCCGCCCAGTTCCTGGCGGCACCCTGGCTGGGACGCCTGTCTGACCGGCACGGGCGCAGGCCGGTGCTAATCGTGAGCCAGATCGGGACGGTGGCGGCCTTTATTCTGTTCATCTTTGCCGGTCCTCTGGGCAAGCTGATCGATTCCTGGGGGATGGCCCTGCCGATATCTGACGGCATGACCATGCTCTATGTGGCCCGCACCTTGGACGGCATCACGGGCGGCAACATCACCACCGCTCAAGCCTACATCGCTGACGTCACGCCCGAGGAACGCCGCGCCCA
>JBFFCR010000229.1:0-6486 GCA_041559855.1 Anaerolineae bacterium
GCCTTCGGTGAATGCCAGAACCAGGCGAGCTGCCGTAGCGACGTCCAAAAGCGTCGCTTCATCCCGATGCATAGACGACCTCGGCCGTATCCAAGATTTCCCTACGCCGCAGCCAGTTGTGGCTCCGCTCGACCGCCCGCCGGCTGAGGAGATCTACCTTTCGACCCAGCAAAGCCTCGAGTTCCTGTTCCATCTTCACGTGGTCGAGCAAGCTCCAGTCAGCATCCGGGGCAAAGGCGACCAGGATATCCAGATCGCTCTCGGCATCAAAGTCGTCACGCAGGACCGAACCAAAGAGAGCAAACTCGGTTATGCGCCAGCGCTGGCAAAAGCCAGAGATTTCCTGCTCCGACAAGTCAAGATTCCTGGCATTCAACTCCAGCATATGTACCTCCAGGCTCGATTATACACCGAACCGGGGAAATTGTCCACGCCCCGGTGCTGCCCGTTGCAAAGTGACCTTTTGCCAACGCTTGATACCCATCTACCCTTCCAGCCACGCGTACCCCTCTTCACCACACTTTCGCCCAGCTTTTTGAAGGGTGGCATTGGCTCCCACAGTAGATGGCCAGGCGGGAGGACGATAGAAACCCAGGCGCCGAGCAAGCAGACCAGGCCAAGATCGCGTCACCAGGATGCAAGCCTTTGATCATCGGAGAATCCGAAGGCTTCTTATGGAAGGGCAACCATCGCTACGACCACCAGGACAAATGTCGCGAGAAAGACTCCTGCGCTGAACGCTCGCGAGCGCCAGAAGCGGCTGAAACTAGAGTCTCTGCCGGTCCACTCCTCCACGGTCGCGCCAACGGCCGACAATGCGAGAGCTAGCACAAAAACGAAGCCGAGAAGTGAAAGGGGTTGTCCACTCAGGAATTCATCAGCGATGGCCAGCGTCATCAGCACGATCGTGAGGATCCACAGGACAAGGTGGAGATTCTGTTTCATTCGTCTCCTCCCTGTGCCCTCTTACAGGCACCTGGCTATAGAAGATTCTGAGAATCTGTCCATTACCCGGCTCCAGGAGGCCATCGACTCCCTGGAACGCACCCTGGTCATGACCCTGCAGGACACCGCCCGCGTCGGCGGCGTGCTGCTGTGGGGCATCCTCAAGGTCTGCGGCCTGGTCGGCCTCTTTGGCGCCTGCTTTACTGCGCTCTTTGGCACGGTCGTCACCGAGGTGCTCAATGCCGTCATCACCGGCTCCGTCCACGACCTGATCCGCGGCAGCTTGATGGTCAGTCTGGGGCTGTTCGGCCTGTCGCTGCTGGCCCGATCTGAGGCTGGGCTCCTTCCAGCGGGCGGCCATCTGGGGCATCGCCATCCAGGCCTACCTGCTGAACGCGCCCGGCATCTACACCGAACTGGAGACCTGGCGGGTGAACCTGTCCGAGGAGGTGGCTTCCGCCGTGTCCACCGGCGCCATCCCCGGCTGCACGGGGGATGTGGTCGAGGTGCTGTTGTGCATCACCGGCACCAGCCCGGCCGAGGTCCTCGGCCCAAGCCTGATGGCGCTCCCCGACCAGCTCCCCTACGGCGGCACCGAGTCGGTGCATCTGCTCATGTTCAGTCAGCGATTCCGTAGAGGCGATAGCTCACAACAACCTACCTTGCATCGGGTGTGGCGAGAATCCCCCCGAGTGCTGCTCAAGCCACTCGCGGAGATCCGCAGACTTGTTTAGAAGAGACTCTGGGAACGGAATGGCTCCCTTTTCGATGAGTTGTCTGTTTCCCTCGGGCATCTTCCGAGTCGCCAGAACAAAGACTGGCAGCCACTTGGCCTTCAGTGCCTCTGTCGCACCGGCCCAGGTCCCGCCCGTGCCTGCATCGCTGGCGACAACCAGCGCATAGTCAGCAAGTGCGTATATTAGCTTGTTGCGCCCCATCGCCGCCCCCACACTGAATCCAGCCCAGGGCGAGTAGGGCGTGATCAGAGCCAGATCGCCGCTGGCGAGCTTGGCTCTCGCATCAGGCGCTCGAATCTCCCTTTCCAGGCTGTGGGCCACGACGCTGACTGCTGTACCCCTGGCCTGGAGTGCGGCCTGGGTCGATATCGAGTCCACGCCACGAGCGCCGCCAGAGTACAGCACCAGCCCTTCATTAGCGCACGCATTGCCGGCGTAATCCGCGCACCGTATCCCCTGTTCATCCACGTTGCGGGAGCCAACGACTGCCAAGCCAGGCTGTCCTATCAGTGCTCGCTCGCCCGCAGCAAACAGAAATGCGGGGGAAGCATTCTTGAGCCGATCCCGTAATCGCGCGGGATAGTCGTCGTCTGCGCGCGTGAGGATCCATATGCCCAGGGACTCGAGTCGTTCCAGTTCGATAGCCAGCCCTGCTCCACGCTCCAGAAGCATGGCTACTCGTTGAGCCTCTGCGTCTGAAAGGAAAAGTTCTGCTTTCAGATCCATCGCCGATAGTCCCAGCAGGGTACCGGGGGTTTCGAGAGAGGAGTCCATCATTCTGCGAGCCAAGGAATTCCACTCGCGGAGCGTAAAGGGCTTGAGGCTCTGTTGAGCCGAGGTCCTCAGCCGCAAGCAGAGAAGTAGTATGGCCTGCGCGTCAGGGGTGAGATCCATGATTCATGCCTTCCCGGGGGTCGCCTTTGCAAGCGCAAACGGATGGACGACACCGCCGTCGTGTTGTCTGATCAGATATCCTGCCATCGTGAGCGTCCAGCGAGAGTCCACGACGTCATCTACCAAGAGAACCGGAGCCGAGGGAATCACGCCCGCTACCTCCATAGTGCCGAGTACGTTGCGGGCCTGCATGGTGCTATTGGCCATTGTCTTCTGTTCAGCCGCAGCCTTGGCCCGAACCAGGGCAGGCACAAACGGCAACCCCAACGAAGCGGCAAGCCGCCTCGCAAAATCAGGCACGAGCTGGGGATGACGCCGGGATGGTATCGCAGCCACCCATCCGGGCGCGGGAGACGGGTTCCATCTAGCGCGTATCAACTCCACCGAAGCTTGCACCAGATCCTCACAGAAGTGCCCATGAACGTACTTTCCTTCAGCGACGAGCCTCCCCCATCCCGCATCTCCGTAGTAGCACAGAGCCCGCCCTGGTGCGTTTCTCATAGTCTCGGGGATCAGGCTGCTCTGATCTGGAAATAGCCCTTTAGGCCAACGCTTGCGCGGCTCGACGATGACGCTCTCTCCTCGCAAGAACTCGATCGCCTGGAGGACCAGCGCCCTGGAAACTTGGTTGGAGAAGCCGCGACCGCGGCAGTTGGCACATCTGCCGCAGGGGCGAGCCTCTGGATCGTTGAGTGCCTGACCCAGGAATTCCATCAGGCAGCCGGAATGGGTAACGTATGCCTGCATCTGCGCGAGTTCCTCTAGACGCACCCGCGTCACTCGCTCGACCCGCTCAACATCGGGTTTCCAGGGGTTCAATGTGCGAAAGTATCGCGTTGGTTTGGAGCCAACCTCGATGGCCACAGCCCCATCGAGCTCGAGCAGTTTTAGGGCCTGTTCGGCCATGCCATAGGAAACATTCACCAGGCTCAATATCTCGTTCCGTGTCAATCCCTTGGATGACTCTAACGCTCCGAGGATCTGCTCCATGATCCTCACCGGGGGGAACGCGCTGCGGATAAAGTAATCCTGGATCTCGTCGTCCTCGCGTCCGCTCATGAGGATTCCGTACGCACTATCCATGGCTCGTCCAGCGCGACCTACCTGCTGGTAGTACCCGACCACAGAGCCTGGTCGTTGAAAGTGCACCACGAAACCGAGGTCGGGTTTGTCGAATCCCATGCCCAGTGCCACAGTCGCCACGAGCGCCTTGATCTTGTTGTCCAGCAGCAGTTGTTCCAACTCCTCTCGATCGTTGCTACGGGAGTGATAAGCTTCTACCCGCATACCCTGTGCCTTCAGCCACTTTGCCACCCTCTCTGTGTCGGCGACGGTCAGGCAGTAGACTATGCCGGTTCCGGGCATCCTGTCCAGGTTCTGAGCCAGCCAGACAAGGCGCTCGCTCTGATCGGCCAGACGTATGTTCTGGAGGCGCAATGATGGACGCACCAACGGCCCCCGCTGTACCTCAAGATCAGGACCCAACTGCGCAACTACATCCGCCACTACGCGGTCGTTGGCTGTCGCTGTAGTGCCAAGAACCGGTATTCCCTTTGGCAGATTGCGCAAAATGCGTACGATCCGCTGATAGTCAGGGCGGAAGTCATGGCCCCAATCGGAGATGCAGTGAACCTCGTCCACCACAAAGAGTCCCACTCGCCCCGCCAACCTCGCCAGAAACTCGCGAAAGCGTGGGTTGTTCAATCGCTCGGGCGAAACAAGCAAAAGGTCGCATTTGTTGGCCAGGAGCGATGCCTCAACTCTCTGCCACTCGTCTTGATTCGAGCTATTGATCGTCTCTGCGCACACGCTGATGCGTTGTGCCATCTGGATTTGGTTGCGCATCAGCGCCAGCAAAGGGCTGATGAGGAGGGTGAAACCAGCTCGCTGCTCGCGCAAGAGCCTGGTCGCCAGAAAATAGACAACGCTCTTGCCCCATCCCGTTCGTTGCACGACCAGTACCCGCCGTCGCTCAACGGCGATTCTCTCGATCGCTTCCCATTGTCCGGGGCGGAAGTCAGCCTGTGACCCGAGCATCTGGCGTAGCAGAAACACGCCTTTCTCTTTCATTGTGCACTGCTCCCTCCTGTCATGAGTGATGCCATCGATTTGGTCACAAGCTAGCGATGCCGGCGCAGATCTTGATTCCCAGCGGGCCTGTCTGCAGCGCCTCCGCCCGGCCCGCTGCCGTATGGCGGCGCAGCCGGACGAGCACCCAGGCCGTGCAGAGTGGGGTAGTCTCTCCACTTCGCCTTGGTCTCATTGGGGTCTCCTTATGCTTCATTGCGTTCTGGCTTGACGGAGCAAGGGGCATTAGCAGATCACCCAAGGTAGGGTGGACTTTGCCCTTGCGTTTCAGAGGCAGCGATCAACGGCATCTTTGCACGCGAGTGGACAATTCTGTCCCCTCTTTGGCATTATATCATTAGTGTCGTCACTTGCCAAGTGCCGTCGCTCAACGATAGTGTACAAGTCGGTGGAAGTTTGAGTTGGAGCGGACTCCGTGTAAGCTATAGTTGACGAGACCGAGCAACAAGGAGGCCGCTCCACGGCAAAGATACCTGAGAATTGTGCTCCTGTCAACGCCCGGCTCCAGTTTGAGGCGGTATTGCTGGAAGCGGAAGCAACCCTACAGCAGACCATGGAGTTGCGACTCACAGGCCTGCTGATAGCCATCGTCAGCTACGTTCTCGGCCGCTCACACCATCGTCGGCGGGAGAAAGTATCGCGGCGTCTACGTCGAGAGGGCAGATGCCCAAACCAAGGCGGTTGCCACCCTGCGCCGTGACTTCCGCTTGACCGTCACCTACTACCACCTGGAGCAACAGTTCCCTGCCTGGAACCGTAGGCACTTGCGTACCACCAGCCGTCTAGAACGATTCAACCGCAGACTCCGACGCCGAACTCGTTCTGCCAATACCTATCACTCCGACCGGGGCCTTCTCGCTATGATCACTCAGGAAGCCCAAGAATTCCATGCCGCACAGCGCGACGCTGATTTCCACCGAATATGATACGCTCGCGCCCACATCCGGGTTGTCTATCGATCATCTATGCTGTATAATAGTTGGTAGCGTCGGTGGGCCGATCGGGAGTCCTCACCAGAAGCCACCCCGTGCGGGGACCGGGTTCCACGCCGAGGGAGCGGCGCACCCCAATGCCTGGGCTCGACAGATTGACCCTTGTGGGGATCCGCCACCGAATCTGACAGCGAGGTGATGCTATGAAGATCGACCGCAGTGTTTGTGATACCATCCACCCCAAGCTGGTGCCAGCTGTGTCCTCTTTATCCCCTTCCCGTCTATCGGACTCGCTTGCCGCAGGATGGTTCTTTTCGCAGGACACCGGTTCGGGTCGGGGGAAGAAGCCAACCGTGCGGGCCCAACGGCGCAGGCGCACGGAGCGGGCCGATGGGCAAGCCCGGCGAAGAGCCGAGGCTCCTCGCCGGCAGAGAGCAGAGAAGAAAACCACGGCTACACAGCAACCCAGGCAGACACGGCCGACGACTCAGGGCCAGAGGCCCTTTTCAATGCCTACGTTGCCGTCCCTGCCGTCGGGCTTGCGCCTGCCTCGCAGCGGGCCGGGCCTGATCCTGCTCATCGTTGGTGCATTGATCCTGGCATGCATCTGCGTCGCGGCGTACATCTGGTTGGGTGGGTCCGATGACTTGACTGACATTGTGTACGATGCTCCAGCATCTACATCCCCTCAGGTGGCCGACGCCGCTGTGCCGGAGTCATCCCAGCCCTTTGTCCCTCCGTCCACACTGGCGGAAGGGCAAACGTGGTTGGTCATGCTCTACCAGGACGCCGACGACAAGGTTCTGGAGCAGGACATCTATGTGGACTTGAACGAGGCCGAGCGAATCGGCTCCAGTGATCGTGTGCATGTGGTGGCGCAGATCGACCGC
>JBFFCR010000230.1:0-6448 GCA_041559855.1 Anaerolineae bacterium
AGACATCTTCTGGCGTAGGGGCAAAGCCAGCCAAAGTGCCATCATAGTCCAGGAAGAGCCTCAGGCGCGACACCTGAGCCAGCCGCTCCCGCGCCCACTGGAAAGCTTCTCCTGTCACGTACCCTCCCGCTCACGAAGCAAGGGTTCAATGTCCCGGCGGAGAATGGCTTGCCACGTATAGTTTTGTCGCACCCGGCGGCGCAGCCGGTGCACCGGGCTGCTCTCGGCCCATGCCAGAATCCGCGCGGCAAGGCGGTCAGGTGTCTCGTCCTGGTCAAAGGTGATCACGTCCTCGCCGCCTATCTCCACGGCGGCCGGCACCTCGGTGCACACCACAGGCATGCCCGCCAGCCCGGCTTCCAGCACTGGCATGGCAAATCCCTCGCGGTGGCTGGGCATGAACATCAGATCGCTGGCGCGGTATAGGTCACCCACCACGCTGGCATCGACGAGATAGGGTTTGTCGGGATCGGAACCCGATTCAAAGACGAACCGCATCTCCTGCTCGACACCCAGGTCCCGGCGCAGCGCCTGCAATGAGCGAAAGTAGGCCATGCTCGCCGCATCGTGGGGATCGGGCGGACCGGTGAGGATCAGCTTGCTGCGGCAATCCCGTGCCTTTAGCGCAGCCACCACCCGCAGTGCGTACTCGATATTCTTGGCCTGGGTTACGCGCACCGGCATCAGCAACACCAGGTCCTGCTCCAACAGACCGAAATGCTCCACCAGGGCAGCACCTTCCGCCGACAGCCCCAGCAGCACCTTTGGATCGACGCCGTTGTAGACGACACGGATCTCCTTTTTCGGGCAGCCGAACAGGCCGGCCAGTTCCTGCTGCCGCCGTTTCGAGACGACGACATAGGTCACGTCCTGGCGCCGCACGCGCAGCAGGTCCCAGGGGTACCCGGGATGGACCTTGGAACGGGAACTGGTACTGGTCCAGGTAAAGTCGTGACACCAGGCGATGCAATGGGGCAGCATGGCCGTATCCAGCAACTGGTCCAGTGCGGCTGTGAGGGGCAGGTTGAAATGCTTGGTCAAGACGTTGTGAACGAGGAGATTGTCGAACTGGCAAAGGACGGGGACCAGGATCTTGGCCAACTGCTCGCGCATGGCCTCAAACCCGTCGGGCACATGGCCCTGCTCCAACCGCGCGCTCATTTGCGCGACTTCGGCGTGCTGCGAGTCGATCTCGGGTACCAGGAGCAGGTCAGTTCCCTCCGGCAACGCCCCGGCCTCCCCCCTGCCGGCGAGAATTGTGACCGAGTAGCCGGCCTGCATGAGGGTTTTGGCGTGGGCCATGATTACGGCCTCGACGCCGCCGACAACTGGCGGAGCGCTGTAGTGCAGGATCGCAACGCGCGATGTCACCATGGAAACAGATCTCCTCACAGACTCAGGTCGACAATGGTCTGAAGCTGCCCGCACAACCAGGCGCTGATGTCCTCTCGCTCGACCAGCCAGCGCAGCCGGTGTGCCCGCTCACGGCGCTCCTCAGCCAGCATGACCATGGTCTGATGAAGCGCTTCGGCCGTGGCATACACGTCACAGGGCGAGATGATCAGCGCGCCCGGCTCAAGCTGCTGGCGCGCCCCTGTCCGTTCAGAGAGGACAAGCACGCCGTCTCGCTGGTTAACTACAGGACCTTCCTTGGCTATCAAGTTCATGCCGTCAACGATCGAGTTGACCAACAGCGTGTCGTATACTTGCATTGCCGCCACAGCTCTGGGATAGCTATCACCGACCAGTACGCGCACCGGCTCCCACTCACTGTCGCCATGCGTGGCATTGACCCGCCCGGCGGTGGACATCAGGTCATCCAGGTAGCGCCGGTATTCGACCACATCCATGCGCGAGGGCACCAGCAGCGCCAGGAATATGACCTTCCCCCGCCATTCCTGATGCAGTTCCAGCATCTCTTCAAAGGCCAGGAAGCCACGCACGATGTTTTTGCTGGGCTCGATACGGTCGATGCGAAGGATCAGTTTGCGATCCCCCACGATCTCTTGGATTTCCCTGCGGTGCTCAGCAACCTCTTCCGTGCCCGCCAACTGCCGCAGCGTGTCTACGTCAATAGAGATGGGAAAGTCGCGCACATG
This sequence comes from Anaerolineae bacterium, assembly GCA_041559855.1. GTDB lineage: Bacteria > Chloroflexota > Anaerolineae > JAAYZQ01 > JAAYZQ01 > JBFFCR01. The sequence goes on from JBFFCR010000230.1 coordinate 2,100, forward strand.
GGTGGCGTGGTTCCTAAACCACACACGGCTATGACGATAGTTCACCGCGGCGCGGGGCAGGAACGATTCGCAGGTGCGGAGAAAGTTCTGCCCATCCTCTCGGGTCTGAAAGCCCAGGACGTCCACAGCGCACAAGCCATGCAGAATGCCCTGGCGCATGGCCGGGGGCAGGATGCGCCAGTACTCTGGCCCAGGCCAGGGGATGTGGATGAAGTGCAGCATGGTAGGCCGCTCGCGTGGCCTTAGCCTGGAGCGCAGATAACGGGCCACAAGGTACAGGTGATAATCCTGCAGCATGACCAGAGTAGGGCGAGAAGTGGCCCGCACCCGCTGCATAATGGCATCGGCGAACTGGCAGTTTATGGTTTCGTACCCTTCCTTCCACGCCTGCCAGGTGCTCTGATCGATCACGGGCGCCCGCGACACATCCCACATAGAATGCTGCAGGAACCAGAGCAACGGATTGGCGATGACGTTGTAATAGCCTTCGTAGGCCGGTGGGTCCGGCGCAAGGAGTCGCACACGTACGCTGGCACCGCCCTCCAAGGGCACGCGTCCCTCTTTCCAGTCAACATCGCCTTCCGTCCGGGCGCACGCGATCCAGGTGGCATCCTTTGCATAGCGGCACAGGTCCGTCAGCGCCGTGACCAGCCCACCGCCGCCCCGCTGCATCTGAAGCGAGCCATCCTCAGCCCGGTCAATGGTCACGGGAGCGCGGTTGGCAGCGATGATCAAATCACGGTGAGCAAAAAAGTCCGCCTGCAGCGCTTCGCAACGCTGGCGCATCGCTTCTCTATCTAGTTCCATCTTCCAACCCTCCCGCAGACCCGACCTGCTCCTCACCGCTTGCCTGGATGGCGAGGTCGATAAAGACAGCAGCAGTCCAACCAAAGACCTCGGCAGCCGTCGATGGCGGCTCGCCGGTCTCGGCGTGATAGTACTCATAGATGCCGGGCTGGCCCATGATGAGATTCAGTGTGTTTTCGAGGAGGGTATCTGCCAGGGCGAACTCGCCGACCTGCCGCAAGGCCTCGATAAAGATATAGTTGATATTGACCCACACCGGACCGCGCCACATTGTCTTCGGATCATAGTTCGGATCGTTGCGTGCCACAGTTGGGATGATGATCTCTCCCCAAAACTCGTCAGGATTGGTCAGATGGGCGATCACCCGGCTGCGAATCGTGTCAGGCAGTTGACCTGTCCAGAGGGGGTAGAGGTTAAAGGGCGTGACCACCGGAATGGGCTGGTGCTCGTGCAGGGCACGAAACAGGCCCGACTCCTGATCCCAAAAGTCCTCCGTCATGCGCCGCACGATGGCCGCGGAGCGGCGGCGCCACATTGCCCCCTCGGCCTCCATCCCTAGAGTTTCCGCCATCATCGCCAGCGAGCCCATCTGCACACAGAGGTAGGTGTTCAGGTCGGGCGACTCCACCGGCATGCCATAGTCCCACAGCGGGCTGTCGTCCAGGCCAGAGGAGTAGGGATGGTTGTACTGTGCCAGGCCGTCAGCATCGTCGTCGTTCATGCTGAACCACCAGGCGTTCCAACGCACCAGCGGCACATAGATCTCCTGCAAGAACTCTGGGGCGGGATCCATTTCATGCAGCTTGAGCGCTGCCCAGGCCATGATAGGCGGCTTGGTGACTTCCGCCCGCAGAGGGTGCTCGATGGCAGCCACGACCGCCTCATCGTACACGGCATCAGGGATCATACCATCCGGCAACTGGCAGGCGAGCATGGTCCGCAGTTGGTTGCGAGCCAGATCCGGGTCCACGTGGCGGAAGGCCAGGGTGTGGAAACAGGCATCCCAGTTCCAGATGCCCACGTATTGCACCTTGGAGGGCATCATCGCCTCGTGCTCCACCCGTCCCAGCGGGGCGACAAGATTGTTGCTCATCACCCACCAGGCATAGTAGTAGTGATCGTGGAAGCGTTCCGCGACGGGCGGCACGCGGCAAAACCAGTCGCTCCACCGTTTCTCGGCAGCCGCCAGCGTCTGGGCAAAGGGGACGGCCTGGCCATCCAGGCGCAGGTCGTTGCGAATGTTGAGGTGGATGGCCACGTCGTCGCCGCCGTCAACAAGGAACTCGATGGCATAGGCCTCCCGTTCCAGCCCCAGTTCGTTTCTCAGCACCTGTCCGTTGGTCCGGTAGGACAGATTGCGCACGCCCATCAGGCTGCCGCCGTCGTCGTCCTGCTGCCACATCTGGATGCTGACGCGAAACTGGATGCCGGCTGGCACATTGGGCGGCAACCCCACGGCCACCGTATCATTGCGATGGAACGCCAGGGAAAAGGTGCCCAGCCGGGTCTGGAACAGGAGCGCGTGGGGATAGGTGGTCAGGTGATAGGTGAGGGGCATCCCCTCGCCGTCCACGAAGCACAGGTCCTGGATGTAGGGTGGGCGGAAGCGATAGGTGTCCAGGCCGGGTTGGATGGCCGTCAGTCGTTCGGCCAGCTTGATGTACAGGTGATCCTTGTCGGGGGCTTTGAACACCAACAGGCGCGAGCCCCGGTCGCTAAAGGGCACGCGCGTGATGTCAATGCGGTTCTTGAGCCCATTGAGGTGAGTGCAGTTGGTCATGCACCCATAATACCAGATTCAGGCAAGAGGCGCAAGGATGACCGTGGAGGGCTAGTGTATACGTTTCGGTGGGGATTGGGTAGGGGCGACGCATCGCAGGCTGCACTCGGCTCGCGCATGACTTCAGTCAGGCCCCAGGACACTGCCGTGGGTAGGCTTCCGTGGGGATGCGTCGCCCTACGGCAAACGGTGCGCGCAGACGCAAGGGTTTGTGTGCTTGCTGCCACAGCGCGGTTTCCACCGAATTCGATACGCTTCCCGTGGAGGCTCGGGAGCTACGCTGTGTCCAGCAAGAGCCTTGGGCAGGCAGTTCGCAGCCTGAAGCGCGATTCAGACCTTCACCAGCGCATAAAAGACCGGCATGAACACCAATCGCCCCCCGGTCTCTATGGCAGCCAGGTCGGCAGCTCTGACGCGCGCCAATTCCTCGCGTGGGAAAAGTCCGTTCAGAGAGCGCTCCCACAACGACCACTCGGCATCGAATTGGGCACGCAACGTGCCCAGATCCCACAGACCCGAAATCAGGCCAACCTCCGTGTGGCGGACGCCGGGCAGGGCGAACAGGCTTCGCAGCTTGCGCCCAAGCTGAGGGTCGGCGCCCTCGCGGCTCAGGGCCTCACTCTGCCAACGTCCCAACGGGAGATCAGGATAGTCGATCCGCCCGCCATAGTCCGGCTCGGCACAGACCACAACTGCCCCGCCAGGTCGCGTCACGCGGACCATTTCCCGGGCCGCCTTTGCGGCATCGGTGCACCACAACAGCACGAAATGGCAGACAACCAGGTCAAACCAACCGTCGCTGAAGCTCAGATCGTGGGCATCTCCCAACTGGTACTCGGCTTTGCCCTTGCGTTTCCGGCAAAACTCTACCATGCCCGGGTCCAGATCGACGCCGGTGACCTGTCCTTGCGTGCGTCCCGCCAGCTCCTCCGTCAGGACACCGGTGCCGCAGCCAACGTCCAGGACACGGTGGGCGCGCAGCAGGTTGGCCCGGCGGTAAAGATGCGCGCGGATGCCTCGCGTCCAACCCGCCTGCCGGGCAAACTGCTCGTCCCACTCCTGATAGGACAGATCCGTCGTCATCTGCTTTGCACTCCTAATACACAACTCAAATAGAAGTTGGATGGTGGAGTCGAGCCTTCAGGCGGTCTTTCCGGCTCAAGCCTCCACTCCAAGTGCCCAAGTTCTATTGAGTTGCTCCATAAGGACTGGCAGGTCCATTATAGCGGCTGCCACCGCTGCTGTCAATCGAGACGCGACGCCCCCATGTCGGGTCCCAGCCAGGCCGATCTTTTGGCGAAGCCCTGTTTCTATGGTATAGTGAACCCGTTGTGCCGGGGCGCGATGCCAGTGTTCACACTGTGTCCCGCAGATCATGCCTCCTATGACAGGGGCGCGGATCGTTCTTCTGCCTGCGACCCCTGCCATGCCTTAGAGTTCGACTCATGAGTAAGCGGTTTTCCCGATTGGAGCCAAAAGAAATCGGAAGCGAGAAAGGTGAGCTATGAGAAAGATATGTGTGATCGGCGTCGGCTATGTGGGCCTGGTGACCGGCACTTACTTCAGCGACCTGGGGCATCAAGTGATCTGTGTCGACATCGACGAGGCCAAGATCGAAAAGCTACGCGGCGGGGAACTGCCCATCTACGAGCCGGGCCTCGAAGAGATCGTCCGCCGCAACATGCACGCCGGCAGGCTCGAGTTTACGACATCCTACAGCGATGCCCTCGCCAGCGCCGAGTTTGCCTTCATCGCCGTTGGC
>JBFFCR010000231.1:0-6439 GCA_041559855.1 Anaerolineae bacterium
CGTACTGGGCAATGAGCCGCGCCAGCGCGCCGGCTACCGGCCCGACCCGCTTGCCATCAACAGCCAAGATCTGGTCACCCACCTGCAATCCGGCATCTGCCGCCGGCGATCCGGGAAGAACCTCAGTGACGAGCACCCCAGACGCTGGCCTGGGCATGGACAACTCCTCGTAGGTCTCCTTGAGCAAGACTTGGGGCTCCTCCTGCTCGAGCCGAGAGGACATGTAGTCGTCGATTCGCAGCGCGCCATAGACCACGGCTCCACCAATCACCATGCCAGCGCATAGCGCCAGTGCAAAACCGGCCAGGATCAGCAGTACCATGCCCAATCGCTTCCGTTTTTCCATCGAGTACCTCCTGCTCTACCAGGTGCTTGCCGGCCCACCCGCGCCAGGCAGGCCGAGCGTGTTCTGCCAAACCGGGAATAGTTCGCCGTCATGTGATACCGCAATTGTAGCCAATCCGCGTGGAAACGGCAAGTTCCCAGAGCTTGGCGACGCTCCGCAGGCGTCGGCAATTGGAAACATCCTGTCAGGCGAATGTCAGCCGCTCGCGGTCGGCAAGGTATACAATGATGGCGAGGGCCGGCGGCTGTCGCGATCGGGCTCACGCTTGCCCTCAGGCAGATTCGGGATTAAAATAATCCAAGGCAAGGAGATGGCAAAGTGAAAACCAAGACTGGGATATTAGGAACCATTGAGATCGAAGTCACCGGGTTCTTCACGACACACCACTACCTCCAGGCCGAGTGGGGCGATCTCGGCGAGATGACCTTCCCCGCGTTCAGCCAGAGCGCCACCTACGAGGCGCTGGACGGGCGCAAGATCGCAATGCAAAAGCGCCACTGGCTGGGCACAGCCTATGAGATGATAGACGGCGGCATCGTGCGAGGCAAAGCCGACCGGCCCGGGCTCTTCCGCAGGGACATCGCCGTCCAGTTCGACGGACAGGACTATTCACTCGAACCGGAGGGTCTTCTGAAGCAGGGCTGGTTCCTGCTCGACGCAGGTCGAAACACCCTTCTGGAGGTCCAGCCCCGGGGCGTGTTCAAGCAGGGCGCGCACCTGACACTCCACGGTTCGATTGAACTGGACCTAGTGGCCTTTGCCTACTATCTAGTCCACATGCGAAAGCAGGAGGACGCCGCTGCTGCCAGCGCGGCTTCTGCCAGCTAGGCAGGATACATGGAGGCATCGTGATCCAAGTTGAGAACCTGTACAAGCACTACGCCCGCGTCAAGGCAGTGGACGGCGTGAGCTTTACGGTGGACTACGGCGAGATCTTTGGCTTGCTCGGGCCCAACGGCGCGGGCAAGACCACGATCATCCGCACGATGATGGACATCATCAAGCCGGACCGTGGCACGATCAGCCTCATGGATCAGCCCGTGAGCGAGGCAAGCAAGGCGCGCATCGGCTATCTGCCGGAGGAACGCGGCCTATACCAGAATTACCGCTTGCTGGAATGCCTGACCTACCTCGGCGCGCTCAAGGGCATGGCGCGATCAGACGCCCGCCAGCGGGCCACGAGCCTCCTGGCTCAAGCGGGCCTGGATGAATACGCAAAGCGCAAAGTCAAGGAGCTGAGTAAAGGCATGACCCAGAAGGCCCAGTTCGTGGCGGCCATCGTCCACGATCCGGACCTTCTGATCTTGGACGAGCCATTCCAGGGGCTGGACCCAGTGAACACCGATCTGCTCAAGACGATCTTGTTGGAGGAACAGGCGCGTGGCAAGACTACAATCCTCAGCACGCACAACATGAACCAGGTGGAGGAGATGTGCGACCGCATCCTGTTGATCGATCACGGGCAAGCGGTGCTGTACGGGTCACTGGAGGAGATCAAGGCTCGTTACGCCGAACACGCGGTGCTCCTAGAGTGCGACGCCCTGCCCGAGGACCTGCAGGGCGTGCAACGGGCAGAGCGCCACAACCAGGCCTACGAGCTGATCCTGGAAGCGGATGCCACCCCAAAGTCGGTCTTGAGGCAACTGGTGGAGGCCGACATCACCGTCAATCGATTCGAGGTCGCCACCCCCCCGCTTGAAGAGATCTTTATCAACGTAGTGGAGGGCAGGCGATGAAACAGACACTATTGGTCGCCGGTCAGGAGCTGTGGATTAACCTGCGCCGTCCAGCGTATATCCTCATGACGCTGTTGATCCCAGCGCTGGGAGCGCTGGCGCTGTTGCTGGCGTCGGTCTTTGGGGGAGACCTTGGCGGTGCGATCGAGTCGCAATTCACACCCAAGGATACAAAGACGGGATACATAGACCGGGGTGGCATCCTGGATGCCACCCCGCCTCAATTCGCCGGGCAATTCGTCGCCTACCCCGACGAGGCGTCAGCACGGGCTGCACTGGTGGCGAAAGAGATCGACAGCTATATGGTCTTGCCCGAAGACTATATGCAAACGGGCAGGGTGGTGGTGTACGGCATCGGCGGCGGATTCTCGACCTATGTGGCTGCGGACGAGGGCAATCTGCGGAGCTTTTTGGTCGCGAGCCTGCTGGCAGGGAAGGTCGACCCCACAACCCAGGAGCGCGCCCTCACGCCAATGAGGCTGGAGACGATCACTCTTGACGAGGCGGGGCAAGAGAGCGAGGACAAATCGTTCAGCTTCCTCGGTGATTTCATCCTGCCCTACGTCTTTTCGCTCCTGTTCATTATGACCATCTTTACCACGTCGGGATTCCTGCTACAGGGAGTCAGCGAGGAAAAGGAAGGGCGGATCATCGAGATCTTGCTGTCGTCGATCAGCCCAACACAGCTTCTAGCCGGCAAGATCCTGGGCCTCGGCGCCCTGGGCATGATCCAGGTGATCGTGTGGCTCGGCGCGGGTGCAGGCTTGCTCAGCGCGGCCACGGCGATCTTTGACCTGGCGGGCGCGCTCAAGGTCAGCCTGAGCACTGTCGCTCTGGCTGTGCTCTATTTCGTGCTCGGTTATTTGCTGTTCTCCACGCTGATGGCCACTGCCGGCTCGATGGGCACCACCCAGCGCGAGAGCCAGCAGATAGCCAGCATCTTTTCGCTCGCAGCGGCGATACCGATGATGGTGATGAGCGTGGCGTTCACCAATCCCGACGCCCCCGTGGTCGTGGTGTTGAGCTACATCCCATTGACCTCTCCCGTGATGATGGTCATGCGGCTGGGAATCGGCAAAGTGCCCCCGAGCGAGATTGGGCTCAGCCTGGCGTTTTTGGCAGCGGGCATTGTGCTGAGCCTGTGGGCTGGCGCCAAGGTTTTTCGCGCCAGCCTGCTGATGTATGGGAAGCGGCCGGGCCTCAAGGATCTGGCAAGGGCCTTCCGGCAAGCCTGATGAACGTAAGATAGAGACAGGATTCGGGATCTGATGGGCGGCAAGTCGCAAAGCGGAGGTAGACATGAGTGAAGAAATGGCACCCACACAGAATGCCAAGACCCTCGCCGCACTGGCGCACGGGAGCATCCTCTTGGGACTCTTTAGCAACGGCGTAGGCGGTATTGTCGCCGCGCTGATTATCTGGGCGACGCAGAAGGACAAGGCGCCCTACGCTGCCGCGCAGGCGCTCCAGTCCATGGTGTACCAGGGCGTGACATTCGTGATTACGATGATGGCCTGGTGCTGCTGGGGCATCCTATACACGGTGATGATCATGGTGCCCCTGATGGCCGACCCGGCCGCCTACGAAGCCGCGCCACCTGCCAGTCTATGGGTAGGCCTCGTCCTGATGGTCGTGCCTCTGGCCCTCTGGGGCGTGATGATCGTATACGGTCTCTATGGAGCTGCGCGCTGCCTCGCAGGCCGCGACTTTAAGTATGCCATCATCGGCAACTGGCTGGAGAGCATGCGCTAGCGCGCTCTGCCGCCACTCCATCCAGCGGCCCGGATGTTCTGCTGGGACGCCTGGGCTGCACACAGGGACGCGTCGATCGCGGTTCGTTGAACACCAGACCCCGCCTTCGCGAGGGTAGGCCTCGCGTGGTCGTGACAGCTGTCGTCACACCCGCGCACGCGCCAGCCAACAGGTCCGCGGCCAAGCATATCCCCATGTTCCATGCGGGTGGCCGCTTTGTCGCGTCTTCACGCCCTCTGTTCTCCGCTTGTTCGGTGCCGCGTTTTGCAGTATAATGCCACGGTAGGCGTGAGCGACCCCACGCCGCCTGTACACAATCAACCGGTCCGAAGAGGAGCTCGACCTTGCTGCGTAGGGAATCCGGCGACATGACAACCTATCACTTCGAAAGCCTGGAAATGGCAGGCTTGGATCACGCCGTATTCACCCGCCTTGGCGGCGTCAGCCATGAACCATTTGATACACTCAACGTGAGCCACAACGTCGACGACGATAAGGCGCACATCGCCGAGAATCTAGCCCGGGTGTATGCGCACCTGGGCTTGAACGCCGCACAGGTCACCTCGCCGCGCCAGGTGCACGGCAACCGAGTCGCCGTCATCACTTCCGCAGACGCTGGAACCACCATCCCTGACACCGACGGGCTCGTCACCACCGCCCCTCACGTCGCCCTTCTACTCCGCTTCGCCGACTGCCAGCCCATCCTGCTCTACGACCCGGTTCGTCATGCCCTCGGCCTGATCCACGCCGGTTGGCGCGGAGTGGCCCAGGGCATCGCTCGCCGCGCGGTGGAGACCATGGTCCAGGCCTTTGGCACACGCCCCGCAGACCTGATCGCCGGCCTGGGACCGGCCATTGGGCCTTGCTGCTACACCGTGGGCGACAAGGTTGCCGCGGCCATGGGCTACGTCCTACCGAAATGGAGCGAAGCCATGAGCCCGCAGGGAGAGGATGCATGGTATCTGGATCTATCGGCGGCCAACGCCCAACAACTCGCCGCCGAGGGCGTCCGGCAGATCGAGACAGCCAATCTATGCACCTCGTGCAGCCATGACGAATTCTACTCGCACCGTGCCGGAAACGGTCGCACGGGCCGTTTCGCCGTTGTCGCCTATCTGATGGAGAGGGACACCCCGAAGCGATTGGTCACGAGCTCCGGCTCGGCGGTTCCGGATCAGACGTCCCAGGAGCCAGTTCCAGCGCCTGTCCCATCATCCGTGGATTCTCTGCATCCACCTGGCTTCCCGTCGTTCGGCGAGTCCTTGGAAGGTGAGCCATGAGCAACCTGGAGGCCAATCTCCGGTCAGTTCAGGAGAGGATCGCCGCAGCCGCCACGCGGGCTGGACGTGATCCGAACGGGATCTCCCTCGTGGCGGTGACCAAGACTCAGTCGCCTGCCACCATCCGCGAAGCCTTCCGCCTAGGCCAGCGATGTTTCGGCGAGAACCGCGTCGAGGAGGCCGAGACCAAGGTGCCTGAGCTACCCGAGGAGATAGCCTGGCATATGATTGGGCACGTCCAGAGCCGCAAGGCTGGCCGCGTCGCACAGATCTTTGAAGTGATCCATTCGGTGGATAGCGTCAAGCTTGCTCGAAGGTTAGACCGGGCTTGCGAAGGCCGGTCGCATCCGCTCCCCGTACTCCTGGAGTGCAATGTTTCCGGCGAAGCTGCCAAGTATGGGTTTGCGGCCGATCGCTGGGCAGAGAATGGACCCCAGAGGGATGCGCTGTGGTCAGCTGTAGAGAGCATCGCTGCCCTTCCCAACCTCGACGTGCGAGGCCTGATGACGATGGCACCCGTTGTGGCGGATCCAGAACTGGCCCGGCCGGTGTTCGTCAGCCTGCGAACCCTTCGCGACGAGCTTGCCGCCGCATTTGCTCAGACCGACTGGCATGAGCTTTCGATGGGCATGACCGACGACTTTGAGGTGGCAGTGGAAGAGGGAGCCACTCTGGTTCGCGTTGGCCGCGCCATCTTTGATCCCGGCCAACCAGCCACCTGCAAGATCTGAATCACAGAGTCAGGGGAGGAGTTCCGCCAGCATGGATATAGCCGTATCTACTATCTCGTTGCTGTTCCAGGTGTACGAGTTCCTGCTCTTCATCCGCGTGCTGCTTTCATGGGTCAACATCGACCCGCGCCGGCCCGCCATTGACCACCCCGCTGTACACGTGTTGAAGCGGATCACGGACCCGGTGCTGGTGCCGCTCCGCCGTCTGATCCCGCCCATTGGCGGCACCATCGACATCAGCCCCGTCATCGCCCTCATCATCCTCGAGATCGTGCGCCGCCTTCTGACCAGCCTGCTGCGCAGTCTGTAGTCCTGGAGGTTGGCACCATGATGGTGGATCTGCGCCAGCGGGGGGAAGCCGTGGCCTTTCGGGTGCGCGTGGTACCCCGGGCCAGCCGCAACAGGATCGCCGGCATCCAGGAGGGCGTCGTCCGCATCCAGCTCACCGCCCCGCCGGTAGAGGGCGCCGCCAACGAGGCTCTGGTCACCTTCTTGTCGAGTGTGCTGCGGGTGCCGAAACGAGACGTGGAGATTGTCTCGGGCCAGAGCGCTCGCCAGAAGGTGGTATCGGTGTCAGGCCTTTCCCCTGATGAG
>JBFFCR010000232.1:0-6389 GCA_041559855.1 Anaerolineae bacterium
CGGGCAGCACCCAGACCGAGGCCGCGCCGCCAACCGCCCTGCCGTCTGGCCTTGAACCTCCCCCATCCTCAGAGCCAGGGCTGTCACCACTGCCGACGCCTACGGACGCCTCCGGGGTAGAGCCAGATGAAGCGCCCACGGGTCCCGTGCCCATCGAGATCACGCCCCCCGCCAGCGCCCCGCTCACAGGCGAGGTTCCGCAGGAACTGCTGGATGCCGTGTTCGACGACCTGGCTGAGCGGCTGAATGCCAGCCGGGAAGCGATCGAGGTCGAGGAGGCCGGGGCGGTCGTCTGGCGAGATGGCTCGCTGGGCTGCCCGCAACCGGGGATGATGTACACCCAGGCGCTGGTGCCGGGTTACCAGATTGTGCTCAACGTTGGCGACGAGATGTACGACTACCACGCCAGCCAGAGCGGATACTTCCTTCTCTGCGAGGAAGGCATGGCCGAGGAACCCCTACCGCCGGGTGAGGGGGGATTGGTGGATCAATAGGCTACCCTCCGCTGCGCATCCAGATGCGGGGCGAGGGCGGGATGATAAGGAGGCCAGGGGATGGTCCCCTGGCCTCCTTCGGGTTGCTGGAAGGGTGCTACGCTGCCACTCGCAACGCTGCACCTTCTGTCAGACCGCTAGGGCCTGTCGATGGTGAACACCGGCGAGGTCCAGGTCTCCCAGTGATCCGGGTTGTTCTTGTCGCCCAGCGCCTTCAGCACCTTGAGCACAAGCACATAGTCGCCATCCGGCGCATCAAAGAGCTTCTTGCCCTCCTTGCCGGGGAGCGTCGTCCCATCCCACACCCAGGAGAAGATGGAGTTGGGTGCAGAGTTGCGGCCCACATACTCAGCCTGGTCAACCCAGAACAGAGACTTGCCGGTCGCAGCGTCAAAGGCCTCGATGGTCAGCAGTTCGACCTGGTGACCGAGGTTCACCCAAATCTCGGGATAGTCCCCGCCTTCCATGGTGTATACGGGCCCGCCCATCAGCCAAGGCAAGCCGTACGGGTTCGCGTCAAGCACCGGCAGCGCCTGGTAGTCACCCACGAATCCGGCGTACGGCACGCGGTAGACCTGCCCGCCTTCCTTGGGCGTGAGCACGATGTAGCCGCCGTAGGTAGCCAGATCGGGCCCGGTCGGAGGCGTGATCGTTACCCGGACATCCCTCTGCTGCCCAGCCTTTAGGTACAGCGTGGCGGGCTGTAACTGCACTGCCTCGTCTGTAAGCCAGTACCCTACATCAGCTGCCCAGGTGCCAGTTGTGGCGACTGCAGACTCGTAATCGAGGTCGTACGTCACATCGGCTGGTCCATTGTTCCGAACAGTCAGCTTCACCTCGTACGGGCCCGCTTCGCTCTCGCCCAGGGCCAACTTGGCAGGCGTGACCATAGTGGTGGCCAGGATGGCGTCGTCGATGTCGAGCATACCCGCACCCTGGCGGTGCACATGATCCAGCAAGCCGTAGCCAGGCGCCAGCGACCAAACTTGGGGATCGGCGCTGTTCTGCAGGATATCGCGCATTGCCAAAGGCTGTGTCCCGGGCTTGGCCTGCAACAGCAGAGCGGAGGCGCCGGCGACATGCGGCGAGGCCATCGACGTGCCACCCATGGTCGCATAGCCACCCTTCTCCAGCGGATAGGTGGAGTAGATGAAGCCGCCCGGTGCGCCGATGTCGGGCTTCAGGCTGAGGTCAGGCGCCAAGCCGTAGGAGCTGAAGGAGGAGATCAGACCGGCTGTGGGGGTGGGGAAGGGACCCACCCGGTCAGTCCAGGTCATGGAGACGGGCATGGGGAGTGTCTTGATATACTCACCCTGCTCCAGGGAGATGCTGACCGCGATGAACGGCGGGTCCAGCGGCGCACCCAAGGTGCCGTTAAAGTTCCCCGGAAGGTTGTTGTGAATCACGATGGCCGTCGCCCCCGCATCCTGGGCATTCTGGGCCTTCTCCCCGAACGAGCAGGCACCGCGCGTGGCCAACGCGACCATGCCCGCTGGATCGTTCACCAACGGGAGATCAGCGTCGCACGCCTGTCCGATCCAGATCATCTGCTCCGTGCCCGAGGTCGGTACCGGGGCCGAGTAGGTCATGGGATTGTAGCCGATGTCCACAGCCGTACCGGCGTCATCGACCGTAAAGATGGGGTACATGGCCTCGGTGTTATCGTAGGAGGCCACGCCGATCACTTTCTCGCCTACACCCGGCGCGCCAACAGCGTAGGTGCCGCTGGTGCCGCTGTTGCCGATGGAAGCCACCACCACGGTGCCCCTCTCCACGAGCTTGTCGGCAGCCACGGCGGTCGGGTATTGCGGCCACTGGAAGGCCGAACCGATGCTCATGTTGAGGACGTCCATCTGATCGTGGTGGATCATCTCCATGGCCTCGATCATGATGTCGCTCCAGGTCGATCCCTCGCAGCCAAAGACGCGGTACGCGCCAAAGGTCACGTCAGGGGCCACACCAGTCACAACACCGTTCGCGCCGACGATGCCGGCCACGTGCGTGCCGTGCCCGTTGCAGTCATCAGGGTCGGGATCCGGGGTGCGCTCGTCATTGACACCTGCGCTGAAAGCATCGCCCACCAGGTCATAGCCGTATGCCACGCGGCAACCCTCGCCAAAACAGCCGCCCAGGTCTGGGTGGTCGTAGTCGATGCCGGTGTCCATGATCGCTACCTTGATGCCCGCGCCCGTGAAGCCCAATTCGTTCTGGACAATGTCCGCGCCAGTCATCTGAATCGCTGTGTACAGATCCAGCTCCTCACCACCCGTGGGCTCGGGCAGCGATACGGCCACGACCGGATAGAGCGCCTTGACGCCCGGGATGCGGGCCAGCTTGCCCAGGTCCGCGGGCTCGATCGTGATCGACAGACCGTTCCACAGCGTGTCAAAGGCATAGCGCTCGGTAAAGTTCAGACCAGCCTTGGCAGCGGCGTTGCGAAAGCCATCCGCCTCTTTCTTAAGCAGCCCAGGGGGGGTCCCATCTGCCGCGGGCGGGCTGGCAAGCTGGACGAACCAGGTGTCGGGGGTCTCGTCAGCAAGGTCACCGCCATAGACCACAGCGGGCGCGACCTGCGGCTCGATCTGCTGCACGCCGCCCTGCGCAAAGGTCGGCACTGCGACCGCAACGATGGCAACCAGCATCAACAACGTTCCTAGTTTCTTCATCTGTCTCTCCTTACCGTGTATAATAGTCTACCTACAGACAAACCAGATACATCTTGCTCCGAAATCTATTCCGCGATCACCTCCTTTCCGCGCATCCCGGCAGTACTCAGAGCACAGCACTCTGTCTGCCGGAGCGGCGAGTGTAACCGACGGCCGGCGCAAAGAGCCAGCCATCTGTACTCCGCATCGGTCCCAGTATAGGCCGATCGGGTTCGTCAAGTCGTGCTTGCTCTCGTCCTCGGTTCGAGTAAGGGGTAGGGTAAGAAGTCAGGTCTAGAAGCAGTTCTTCGCGCTTCTCAGTTCTGCCCATCCGGCGCCGCCTGCCTCGGCGGCACCGGATGGGATCTTACCACATAACTCAGCGTAGGGCAATTTGCCCCGCAGGCCGTACTACTGGCCCATGTCGTGCGGCACCGTCACCGTCGCGGTTGCAATGGTGACATTGCCACAGTCGTCGGTTACCGTGTAGATGATCGTATAGATGCGATCCTCATCGCCGCCCATGCGCTCGGCGCGTAGCTTGAAGGTAAAGTCGTTGAGGATCACAATGTCGTCCGGCGTGTCGCCGTCGCCCAGGCCGTCGTCGGGCTGGCTCGACGTCACCGACACAAGCTCTACGACAGGATCGGGATCCAGGTTGTCGGTGACATGCACGATGGCGTGTACGGTGACATATTGGTGGCGCGGCGGCCAGAGGATATCGCGGTTGAGTGTTATGGTCACCTCGGGCGGCACCGGCTCGCAGAAGCCAACGATCACCGGATCGTGGTCCGAGGAGCGGTAAGGCGTCTCTGTGTACAGGTCCTGGGGCTTGTATTCCGTGTTATAGTCGATGACGGACGGCTCGTCGGTGTTGATGTGCCAGATGGTGGCACCCATCACCTGGAAGGCGGCCTCTGCCGTAGCCAAACCGTGGTCGAGGTAGCCTGACCACCCATCAAAGATGTAGGAATACGCCTCGATCCCGGCGAACTCCTCTACCAGGTTGGTGTATCCCGCGCCCTCGATGGCGATGATGGGGTCCTCCTTGGCGTAGGAGTTCAGGTCGCCGATGATGAAAACGTCGGGATCGCCGCTGCCGGTCGGGTCTGTCGCCAGCCATTCGGTCAGGGCGATGGCCGCGGCCTCGCGGGTCAGGTTGCAGTTCCCCTGCCCGTCGCCGATGTCCGGATCGCCGATGTCGGCGCACGAAGAACCCTTTGACTTGAGGTGATTGACCACAACGGTGAACCTGCCCCCTCCCGTGCTCCGGTCAAAGGTCTGGGCGATAGCCGGCCGGTTGTAGTCCGAGTTAAAGTCGGGATCGACGTCCGAGTCCAGGATGGCTTCCGCGCCGGCTGGAGTGACAGTCGCCGGTCTGTAGATAAAGCCCACTGCGATCTCGTCGGTACCGACAAGACCGTCAGGCTCCATGCCGGCGTCGATGAACGCATAGGTACTGGCACCGGCGGTATCGTTCAGCCCATTCACCAGGTCAGCGATGGCGCTGTACTCATCGTACCCGTCGTTCTCGATCTCCATCAGGCCGATCACGTCGGCGTCCATGGCGAGGATGGCAGAGATGATCTTGGTCCTCTGGCGGTCGAACTCCTCCGGGGTGTCTGCGCCACGGGAGGTGGGGAAGCCGCCGCCCATGCCGTCGCCGTTAAAGTAGTTCAGCACGTTAAAGCTGGCGATCTTGATCAGGCCACCCACGTCGTCCGGCGCTGCCGTGCGCTCGTTGACCCGCGTAAACTCGATCGATTCGACCGGTTCGGTCGGCTGCAGACGGTAGTACAGAGCTGGCGGATACGACGAGTTGATGGGTCCATGGTCGATCACTCCGGTCAGGCCCACCACCGTGTCGCCCGCCCGAAGCGTATCCTCCGCCCCGATGTAGGGGATGGGGTCCGGATTCTGAGAAGTCGTGCCGTCGTCTAGTATGAACATACGACGCCAGTTTTCAGCTTCAAGCTCAAGGGCCTCGTCGGTGAGAGGGCGATAGATGTTGGTCGGCTGGAACATGCGTCCCTCGGACGACATGGTCACCTGGCCGTAGCGGCCCTGGAAGTAGTTCTGGCTGGCGGTCAGCTCCTCGGGGAAGGTGACCAGCATGCCCTCGTAAGGCTCGAGGTCCACGGGCACCGGCAACTCCACGGGCGTCGCCGCGACGCTGCCCGTCCCGCAGACGAGCACCAACCCCACGTTGGTGATCTCGGTCAGCTCGTCGTACTCGTCGACCGTACCGCGGACGCGGACGGCATCCCCAACATTGACGTCGACGGCTGGATCCGATCCGTCGTACACGAAAACACCGTCCGACGTGCCAGCGTCCGAGTCTCCCAGCGGATCCTGTACAAAGAAGCCCCTGAGACCGTCGCTGGTTTGAAAGTCCCCGGTTACCACACCCTGTATCGACACAAGACTGCCGTCGAGCGGGCTGTCGTAGCCACTGCCCTGCACGTTGTAGATGGGTGTGAAGGGATCGCCGCAGACTTCAGGTGGAAGTTCGCAGTTGGTTGCTCGGGGGGTTGGCAAGAACTGAGTATAGGTGTCCGTGTTGCGTGCGCCACCCCCACCATTGGGGCAGCGCTGGTTCGAGTAGGCCGCCGCGTCACCCGATCCACCCTCGTTGACCTGGGGTTGCCCCGCGTTGAGCAGAACAAGCAGACCCGCATCGTCAGAATCGCTCGTGTCATAGACCAGCGCGTCCAGAAGGTTCTCAGTCGTCACGGGCGTATCATTGGCAAAGTCAGCCGCGTCTCCACTGTATAGCGCCACGGCATCGGCCCCATTCTGTAGCCAGCCATAGGCGCCAGGATCGACAGGGATATCAGCTCCAGCGACAGTGCCGATGACAAAGTATCCATCGGCATCGGTGGCATAGCCGTCCAGGTCAAAGGCAGGCTCGTAGGATGCGTCGTCGCTGCCGTTGAACAGAACTACCACCAGGCCGTCGAGGGGCATGTTGCCAACCCCGCCATCGTAGAGCTCGATGAACTCAAGTTCGTCGTAGCTGGGCGTGTCCGAGTCAACCTCGTTGATGAGCAGAACTGGTGGCGGCTCCTGCTCAAAGACGTTGATAGCATCCAGGCGCCAGATCGCAGCCGTACCACCGCCGGTTCCACTGGACACATAGCGGAAGGCGACATACACGTTGGTGCCGCCGATCCCCGAGAGGTCAACCTCGCCTGAGTCGACCCAGTCGCCTGAGCCCGCCGGTGAGAAGTTGATCCCGCTCAGCTCCGTC
>JBFFCR010000233.1:0-6373 GCA_041559855.1 Anaerolineae bacterium
AAAGCGCACCAGAACTCCGCCACCAGGTCGCTCAATAAGCCTGGAACGACCGTCGGCAGTGCCGAAAACAGTCCACCCAAACTTTCTGTCCGAGGCCAACTCGTGCCATTCCGTTGCGTCTGAGTCAGCAGGGTAGAACTGCATACGGACTGTAGCTTGGGCAGGCTCGTCTGTCACAAACGAATCAACGTGTCCCGAGATACGCACACCCGGCTCGATCGCCAGTGACACAATCACGTCCGCCACGTTCAACCTGATCTCACTGTCCTGCACTGCTGTGCCTCACAAGTCTGACAGCTCTCCCAATCAAAACAGAGATTCCGCTCCCCACCATCACCTCACCGGGAATTTCTCCCCCGGTGCCGCCGTAACAGTAGGAAGCGGAATCATCTTCGAAAAGCGAGGTCTTGGCCTGGGTACCTCCGATTGCGTCAACCCCTCAACGTCAGGTGCGCTGGTCGCACGACGCTGCGCCACACATGTACTAATGCGCGCAGAAGCGAGAAGGCAGAGCGCATGCAGAGTGGTTCAAGCGCCGACACGGCAACACAGCAATGCCACGCCCTTGGGTCCCGCGGCTGGCTACAGACCGAGGGACGTATCGGCGCAAGCAGCCCCCGGAAGGCTGCAGTCTAAGTCGCCTTCCCAATTGGGTGAATTCGTGGTGGCGCAGCTCGCCAGAATCGGACTCTGGATTACCAACCGGACTTGAGTGAGCTGGGGCTTGTTGTACTTCTTCTTTGTCTTCATCTCTTCGCTCCTTCTGTCATTCCAAATCTGGCGGCACGCAGGTGTGCCAATTCACACAACCAACCAACTCGCTCCGACATAGCTCCCGGCCCATGCTCTAACTGGGCCCGCGCCGGGCACTGCTGGCAGAATGCCCGCACATCGCATTCCCGGCATTCCAGACCTTCCCCATCATTGAGGACCTCTTCGCGGGTCCGCCTGAGCAGAGCCCAGCCCTCACTGAAGGTACCGCCCCTGAGATCGTAACTTGGCTGGCGGCTCATCGTGCACATGGTCAAGTGGGCGTACGCATCCACAAAGAATCCGTACAAGCCGGCTCCGCAGGTGTACACCGTATTCTCTCGGGGTGCAGCCGCCACTCGTTGCGAGAAACTTGCCCATGCCTCGGCTCTGTTGTCCTCGGCAAACTCCAGATCCACGCGATCCTGCAGCGGCAAGCTATAGTCGTATGGCCCATATCGGTCATCCATGTGCTCTAGCCGCGGTGTCAACATTACATCGAATCTGAAGCTACTGCCCAGGCTCTCCGCAAAGCACGCCAAATCGTCCAATTCGTGCCAGTTCTGTTTCATGGCGGGCGTCTTGAGAAACACCCTGACACTTCGCTCTAGCAGACGGTGAATGCCCTGCATACATCGCTCATATGAACCCGGCACGCCCGTTATACTCTCGTAGACGTCCTTGGTCCTGCCATATACACTTACTTCCACAAAGAACGGCGGGTACTCTGCCAGATGATCCGCAATGGCGGGGGTGATCAGGGTACCGTTTGTGAACAGAATAGGCAGAATCCCTCTCGACTTGACGTGATTGTAAATGTCCAGGAAATCTGGCCGGAGCAGAGGTTCTCCGCCGGTAAGCGTCAGGCTAAACGCCCCCATCTCTGCTGCCTGATCGACAATTCGCCAGACCTCCTCAAGACTCATCTCGGCCGCACGGGCGGCCTGATCGCCCGCATCTAGCCGGCAGTAGCAGTGCACACAGCGGAGATTGCATCGTTGTGTGACTTCCAGGCCGCCACCCAGAGGAGCTGGACCCTTTCGCAGCCGCCGGCTTAGCTCCTCCATGCTGAGGACCGGCAGGTGGACACATTCCACTTCACCGCGCCCTTATCGCGCCGGCGGACGCCAACTGCCCAATGAACTCAGCGAGATCTCGGGCAAGAGCGTCCTTTTCTACCTCATACTCATCAAGGAGAGCGCCCAGGATATCAGCAACAGTTCGCTCACCATCTATCAGGTTCCAGATGTCAGCGCCCACACCATCCAGCGTGTAGACGCTTTGCATATCCGATGCAGCTCGCCGGATCGGTACCAGAATGGCCTCGCCAGCGATCTCGCGATAGACAACTGAAGGATCCTTCTCGTACCGTGTCTCCACTATCGTCCTATGCCGCCTTCCTGCGGTGCCACTAGCCAGGCCTGCGCGACAACCTAACGGCCGTTGCATCACCCAGATACCTAGACATCCGATGTCAAGCAGATTACCCGCGCCGCCAGAACTAGTTCCTTTGCCAGGTTCCGGCTCATTCTACCACATCGACCGCACCCTGTCAAGGTGCCAAAAGCGTTTTCGCGCGAGCCACGGCTGGTTCGACCGATAGAGGTTACGGGCAGTGCCCCCCGGCAACTTGGGCTTCTACCACACTCAAGGGTTGCCTGGACAAGGCTTGAGTACGATGCACGACAAGGCCAACCAAGCCCCTCGCCTTCCCACGGGCTTGCTCATCTATATTACCGCATGAACCCGCAAAAAGACACGGCCCACGGAAGAATCCAGCAGCCGAGCCAGCTTGAGGGCTCTGGCTGTCACCGCCGCCAGGAACACGATACAGCGCACCTGCGAGCGCCCTGAGACCAATCACCTGCTTGCCACTTTGGCGTTT
This sequence comes from Anaerolineae bacterium, assembly GCA_041559855.1. GTDB lineage: Bacteria > Chloroflexota > Anaerolineae > JAAYZQ01 > JAAYZQ01 > JBFFCR01. The sequence goes on from JBFFCR010000233.1 coordinate 2,636, forward strand.
CTTGAGTATAATCATCTGCAATGATTCATCCTGCCCGCCACCCTGTGCTGGCCGGGCCAAATATGCACATGTTCCACCCTGGAGGCACCACATGCGTTTGGGGAAATGCCGCAACCTACTGCTCACGGCAACAGCGCTCGCCATGGCCATTCTGCTCTCTGCATGCCAAGCTCAACCCACAGCAGGTGGCGGTTTGGTGTACGGTCTCACACTTGCTCCCTCTGGCATCGACCCGCACGTGGATGCATCCTCCGAATTGGGCATTCCGCTAACCAGCGTCTATGATACCCTCGTCTACCAAGACCTGGACGGCAGCTTTGTGCCCGGCCTGGCGGAGCGGTGGGAGGTGTCGCAGGATGGAAGAAGCTACACCTTTTATCTCCGCCGCGACGTGCAATTCCACGACGGCACCAGATTCGACGCTAGCGCAGTAAAGTTCAATCTCGACCGCATTGCCAGTCCAGAGACCATGTCCAGAAAAGCACGCAGCATGTTGGGCCCATACACCGGCGCCGAGATCTTGAATGACTACACTGTCAGGGTCGACTTTGAGGAGCCCTACGCCCCATTCCTCGACTCACTCAGCCAGGTCTACCTGGGCATGGCTTCACCCACGGCCGTACAGAAATGGGGCGCAGAATACCAGTTGCACCAGGTCGGCACCGGACCATTTATATTTGAAGAGTATGTCCCTAATGACCACCTGACGCTTGTCCGCAACCCCGACTATGCATGGGCACCATCGGTCTACACGCACAGCGGACCTCCTTACCTCGATGAGATTGTCTTTCGCTTCTATGTTGATCCGGCTGTTCGCGCCTTGGCGCTAGAATCGGGCGAGGTTGATGTGATGGGCGAAATGCCGCCCAAGGATGCTGCCCGCCTAGCTGGCAATCCAGAGTTCACTCTGTACCGCACGGCGATCCCAGGCGAGCCGCTTCAGTTCTTCCTCAACACAGAAAATCCTCCCACAGATGATCTTCGCGTGCGCCAAGCCCTCCTTTACGCCACAGACCAGCAGGCCATCGTCGATACGATCTTTCAGAGCTACTCGCCGCCGGCACACGGGCCGCTCAGCGCCGTCACCTTTGGATACAGCAACCAGGTCGAGGAGCTCTATCCCTACGCACCAGATAGAGCCGCCGAGCTGTTGAAGCAGGCTGGCTGGATCGATTCGAACGGGGACGGCATCCGTGAAAAGGACGACATGCCCCTCTCACTCCGCTGTTATCTTATGAGTTGGGGCTATCTGCCAGAGGTGGGCCAATTGCTCCAGGCCCAACTCCGTGAAGTCGGCGTCGATCTCCAGACTGAACTGGTGGCCTTTCCTGCAGCAGTTGAGGCTGCGGGTCAGGGAATGCATCACCTGGCTCCCATGACCTTCTCCGGAAGTGACCCGAGCGTACTCGCGACAACGTACCTATCATCCAACGTCGAAGGGGGATTCAATTGGTCCAAGATGCGCGACCCAGAAATCGATCAATGGCTGGCAGAAGGATTAAGGGAACTTGATCCCTCCGCCCGGCTCGCGCCGTATGCCGCGGCCCAGACCCGCATAATGGAACTTGGCCTGGTGCTCCCGATACGCGATTACATGAACCTGAACGTTTCACGAGCTTCCGTCCATGGGCTCAGGTACGATCGACAGGGATGGTTCCCTTGGCTCCATGACACGTACATCGAAGAATAACCAGGTAGCCGGCGCGTGAACGAAGCAACCACGCGCTCGCTCGCGGACCAGGAAGCTCTGGCACCAGACGTGCAGAGATGATTCACCATATTGGGCGCCGGCTCATTGGGACTGTTCCGGTCCTCTGGGGCGTCGCGACGCTGGTGTTCGTCATCATGCGTCTTCTGCCCGGAGACCCAGCTGCACTGATGCTTTCCGAAGCGGGTGGATCAGCCCAGGCCGTCTCCGAGCTACGGGCTCAACTGGGACTCGATGAACCGCTACACAAGCAGTACGGGCGTTACCTCGTCAGCTTGGCCCGCGCAGATCTGGGCGATTCGCTGTTCACGCAGCGACCCGTGGTCACCACCATAGCAGAGCAGTTGCCGAGCACATTCGAGCTTGCCACAGCAGCAATGCTTCTGGCAATCATACTCGGGATCGCGCTCGGCGTATTGGCCGCAGTCCGGCACGGCACATGGCTCGACGCGCTTGTGTTGGCGATCTCTGTGACGGGGATATCCACGCCGATCTTCTGGTCTGCGATTCTGCTCATCTGGCTATTCGCGTTGATCTTGGGCTGGCTTCCAGCCACAGGCCAGGGTGGGATCAGCCACCTGATCCTGCCGGCCACCGTCCTCGGCTTTGCCTCCGCAGGGGCGCTCACGCGTCTGGTGCGCGCCAGCCTGCTTGAAGTCATGGATCAGGACTTTGTCAACACCGCGCGCGCAAAAGGGCTGGCTGAGGGCACCATACTCAGGCGGCACGCCCTGAAGAATGCGTTTATACCGGTGACCAGCATCATCGGCCTGCAATTCGGTTTTTTACTGGGCGGAACCGTTGTCATCGAGACCATCTTCTCAAGACCCGGGATAGGCCGCCTCATCGTGAATGCTATCTTGTGGAAAGACCTGCCCTTGGTGCAGGGCATCGTCCTGTTGGTGGCTCTGGTTTACACACTTGTCAACCTCGCCACCGATGTTGCCTATGCCTACCTTGACCCTCGCATACACTATGGCTAAGCGCAGGTTCGCAATACCCACCCGCAAAACCGTCCCTCGGCACGAGTATGCTCCTCCGCCTCGTCGCGCATTCCGGGCTAATGTCGTCGCTCTGTCAGCCCTGTCCATCCTTGCGATCATCGCTGTCATCTCTTTGGGCGCTCCGCTACTCGCGCCCTATGACCCGCTGGCAGTTTCACCAGCGCAGCAATTCCTCCCCCCCAGTTGGGAACATCCGGCGGGAACCGATCTCTTTGGGCGAGATGTGGCAACCCGCGTCCTGTACGGAGGCCGGCTATCTCTCGGTATCGGGATGTTGGCCGTCCCCCTTGCTGCCATCCCTGGCACATTCCTCGGGCTCATCGCAGGCTACTACGGGAAGCGAGTGGACAGGCTAGTAAGCTGGGCCGTGGACGTGATGCTGGCCTTCCCCAGCATCCTTCTCGCCCTGACGCTCATGGCTGTCCTGGGAACTGGGGCAGCGAATGTAGTGCTTGCTGTGGGCATTGCTGGCATACCACAGTATGCTCGGCTGGTCAGGGGGCAGGTTCTCGTAACCCGGCGCCTGCCATACATCCGTGCTGCGCAAACAGTCGGCTGCACAAACATCCGCATCGTGCTGCGTCACATTCTGCCCAACGTCCTGGGTCCCATCATTGTTCTAGCAACGCTTGACGTCGGTTGGGCAATACTCAACGCCTCTGCCTTGAGCTTCCTCGGCCTTGGAGTTCAACCCCCGACGCCCGAGTGGGGAGCCATGCTCAATGAGGGCCGGGGGTACCTGCGAGATGCTCCATGGGTCACGGCCGCCCCCGGTCTCGCTATCGCGCTTGCTGTTCTCTCTGTGAACCTACTGGGCGACGCCTTGCACGACAGTTTGAACCCGCGACGCCGCGCCCGGCAATAACCTGAACGACAAAGGCCACCGCGGGATGAATGCGCGGTGGCCCATGGCGTGCAAGAGCTTGCCTATTGCGCGCGAAACTCGTCCAGGAGCGCCTTCATCTCTGGATCGTCCGCAAACTCCGGACCCATGGCCCGAGACTCCCACACTTCGCCACTCAACGT
>JBFFCR010000234.1:0-6361 GCA_041559855.1 Anaerolineae bacterium
CAGCGTGGGTGCGGAGCAGGCTCCAGCTCAGCGCCATGAACAGCGCCGCTCCGACTCCTTTGTCGACGACGTCCGCCACAACGAATCCCACGCGCCCGTCCGGCAACAGATAGAAATCGTAAAAGTCGCCCGAAGTCTCCCTGGCAGGTTTCAGCACAACCGACATGTCCCAACCCGACAGCTCTGGTAGCGCGCGAGGCATGAAGCCAGCCTGCACCTTGGCTGCCAGCGCCAATTCTCGCTCCATCCGCCTGTTGGCATCCTGTAGGCGCTTCTGCAGCTTTCGCAGCGACAGATGTGTCTGCACCCGGGCAAGCACCTCCTCGATCCGGAAGGGCTTGGTCACATAATCCACGCCCCCGGCAGTGAATGCCCTGACCTTGTCCTCGACGGCATCCAACGCGCTGATAAAGATGATGGGGATGTCGGCGGTCCTGGCATCTGCCTTCAGGCGCTCGCACACCTCGTAGCCGCTCATCTCTGGCATCCTGATGTCGAGCAGGATCAGATCTGGGGTCTCTGCCTGAACGGCCGCCAGGGCCAGGGCGCCGTCCGGCACGGGGCGCGCTTGGAACCCCTGCTCGGCCAACATCTGGGACAGCAATCGCAGATTGGCCGGAGTGTCATCCACGATCAGGATATCGCCGTTGGACACACCCCGGGCACGATCCGCCAAGTGGTTGCCTTGCTCCGCAGTCACATCATCCCTCCGGCCTGTTCGAGCAGGGTTAGAATTCGCTTGTATTCAAAGTCGTGGGCCAGGCCTTCCAACGCCTCAGCCAGGCCTGCGTCTTGCCCGCGGATCTGCTCCAAGAGGGCTAGCATGCGATTCAGATCCGCCTTGATCGTCGCCGCTCGCAACTCGGCCAGCCAATCGGACGGCTGCGCAGCCAAAGCTTCCACAGAAGACGCTCCTGCGGAAGGCGCCACTGCGCCAACCTCCCTCTCCTCGTAGACAAAGCTCACCCCCAGATGCCTTGCTAGCGTGTCGTAAAGCACCTCTTTGCGGAACGGCTTGCGTACAAAGTCATCACACCCCTCCAACATGATCGTTTCCCGATCCTCCTCAAAGGCGGTGGCCGTCAGTGCGATGATGACCGTGGACTGGCCCTCGGGCATGGACTTGATCCGTTGGGTAGCCTCATGCCCATCCATCACCGGCATCCGCATGTCCATCCAGATCAGATGCGGCTTCCAACGCTCCCATACCTGTATGGCCTCCAGGCCATTGGCCGCCTCCCGCACCTCAAAGCCCTGAGGTGGGGGGCCGAGGGCTTCTAGCAACCTGACCAGAAGCTGGCGATTCGCATCCCTATCCTCAACGACCAGCAGGCGATAGGGACCGCCGTCGGGGGCTTGCTGGCCTGGTGCCAGCCCACACACTCGCCGCGCAGGCCGTGCAGCCTCTGCCTCTGCCTGGTCTGCGAACTCGAGCTCCACGTCAAACCGGAAAAGGCTCCCCTGCCCCAGTTCACTGCTCACCGAGATCTCGCCACCCATTAGGCGTGCAAACTGCCGGCTGATGGAGAGCCCGAGCCCGGTTCCCTCCTGGAGCTGCGTCGATACAACGTCCCCGCCGCCCGCTGCTTGCACAAAGGGGTCAAATACCATCTCTAGCTCTTCGGGCGCGATGCCAGGACCGGTGTCCTCTACCTCAAACTGCACTGATCTGGCCTCTAGCTCACCGGTACGGGCTGTAACGCGCAGCGCCACACCACCCTCCTGGGTGAACTTGACTGCATTGCCCAGCAAATTGCTCAATATCTGGCGCAGCTTGCCCTCGTCTGCCATCACCAGGCGCGGCACGTTCTCCGCTCGCCGGAAGCTGAGGGTCAATCCCTTCTCCTCAGCCCTGAGGCGGAACATCTCTTCCAGTCCGTCCAGCAGGCCATGCAGATCGAGGCTCTTCTTCCGCAGCGCCAGCTGGCCTGCTTCGATCTTGGACATCTCCAGTACATCGTTGATCAGGGCCAGCAGGTGCTCCCCGCTGCGGTTGATGATCCCCAGGTTCTCCCGCTGCTCGTCGCTGAGGTTGGGGGCCCCGTCCATCAGCTGGGCGAATCCCAGGATAGCATTGAGTGGGGTACGGAGTTCATGGCTCATGTTGGCCAGGAAGGTACTCTTGGCTTGGTTGGCAGCCTCTGCCTCCCGGCGGGCATCTTGCAGTGGGCCAATGTCATGATAGATCGCAATGAAACCAACCTCTTCTCCCGCCACGATGACCGGTAGCCCCGAGAGCTCTACTTCCACCAACGAACCGTCCTTGCGCGTGCGCCTGGTGGCGAGTTTCGAACGGCCCCGTTCATCCCAGATCTCAGGGTTCACCTCCATGGCGCCAGTGTGACCATACTTCCGATAAGCTTCGGTCAATCCCACGGCTTCCGCCCGGACAGAGTCGTCGCGGGCTACCAAGTCATCGACGTCCTGTCCAATCGCTTCGGCGGGGGTATAGCCAAATAGCTGCTCTGCCGCCGGGTTCCAGGAGATGACGCTTCCATCGCGGTCAATGGAGACTATAGCGACAGGGGAATTCACAAAGAGCGCTTCGTAGTACTCCTTTTGGTGGCGCAGCTCTCGCTCAATCGCCTTCAACTCAGAGATGTCATGGTACAGAGCATAGAAGCCGACCTTCTCGCCTGCAAGGATAAGGGGTAGCGCCAGCAGTTCCACCTCGACCAGCGAGCCGTCTTTGCGCGTGCGCCTGGTGGTGACCTGGACGCGCCCCATGCCGCTGAGCACGAGATCCGTGTAGCCGAGAGCCTCGTCCCGGATCGAGCCGTCGGCAGCTACCAGATCATCCAGTGCGGCACCAACCGCCTCTTCTCGAGCATACCCGAAGAGCGTTTCTGCCATTGGGTTCCAGGACACCACCTCTCCGTTCAGATCAGCCGTGACCACCGCAATGGGGCTGTTGTCAAAGAGCGCTTCAAAGTAATCCTTCTGGCGACGGATCTCCTCTTCGAATTGCTTGCGTTGGGTGATATCCTCCAGGCTTCCATCGTAATAGAGGGGCCGGCCGTCCTCATCCATAACTAGACGTGCCGTATCGCTGAGCCACCTGACGGTGCCGTCGAGCCTGTAGAATTGCGCTTCAAACCCGCGTACCACGCCCTCGTGCTCCATGGCCCGCTGCCAGCGCAGTCGATCCTCCGGATTGACGTAGGCGCCGGTAGTGTAGACTGCCAGCGCAGCCTCTCGCGAAGGGAAGCCGAACATCTGCACGGTAGCCAGGTTCAGATCTAGCAACTGCCCGGTTGGCGTCGCCCGGTAGAGCCCAACCGGCACACTCTCAAACAGCGTTCTGTATCGCGCTTCGCTCTCCCGCAGCTCTGCCGTGCGCTCCTCTACCAGCTCTTCCAGGTGCTCGCGGTACTTGCGCAGCTCGTCTACAGCCTGCTTGCGCTCGGTGATATCCTCAATGCTGCCTTCGTAATACAGCACCTGGTCCTGCTCATCCTTGACCGCCCGTGCCGAGTTGTTGATCCAGATGACCGTTCCGTCGTATCTGCGTAGCTGGGTTTGGAAGTCGCGCACGACCCCTTCTTGCTCCATCAGCACTTGCCAGCGCACACGGTCTTCAGGGCTCACATAGTTACTGGGGGCGTCGGTCGCCAGGAGTGCCTCCCGGTCCGGGTAGCCCTGAATCTGAACCAAGCCCAGGCTAGCGTCCAAGAGCTGGCCTGACGGCGTGGTACGGTAGAGGCCGATAGGTACGCCATCGAACAGGCTCCGGTACCGTTCCTCGCTGGCCTGGAGTTCGGCAGTGCGCTCTGCTACACGCTCCTCCAGCCGCTCCTGGTACAAGCGCAGCTCTTCCTCGGCGCGGAACCGCTCCTTGATCTCTTGCTGTGCCTGATTGTACAGCTGCGCGTTCTCGATGGCGATGGCGGCTTGCTGCCCGAATAGCATGAGCAGCCGCAGGTCGGCAGGACCGAACTGCCGCGTAGGGTCGGTGGTTACCAGCGTGATGATGCAGACCAATCGACTGCCAACTCTGAGCGGGGCAGCCAGGACGGCGTGTATCTGGAGCTCTGCATACTGGGGCGCCTGCTGCTCCCACGTGTCATAGTCGGCGATGATCAGAGGTTCGCCCGATTCGGCCACGCGGCCCATGGCGCCCTCGCCCAGTCTGTGACGTGTGCCAACGAGGCCGTGCCCCAGGTTGTGACTGACGACGATCTGGACCTCCTGGCTGGCTTCGTCGTAGAGTCCCAGCTCCCCGCCGGTGGCAGTCAGCAGCCCGGCTGCGCGCTCAACGATGGCCTGGAGCAGGACATCCAGCTCGAGTTCGGCCGTGATCTCGGCCATGGTTGTGCGAAGCGCATCCAGCTCGTCGGCCCGGGCACGTTCCGCAGCCAGGAGCCGGGCATTGCCGATTGCCAGACCGGCTTGCTGGGCGGCAGCGGTGAGGACCTCAAAGTCATCGGAATCGAACGCGTCCCGTTGCCTGCTTTCGGCGAGCAGCACACCCTGCACCGCACCGCCGATGCGGATAGGCACGTCTACCTCGGATCCTCCCAGCCAGTAGATGTAGTTAGACTCCTGGCTGACATCGGGCGTGTAGTGGAGTTGGCCATCGATCAATGGGCGCTCGCTTAGCCCTTGGCCAGCCGGCAGGCGCATGGGGGGCTCTACCACACCAGCGCTGGCAACCTGCACGCGGTCACCGCTGGCTGGCTCCAGCAGAAGTAGCGCAATGTAATCGTAGCCGAGCGTGTCATGCAGGCCATCTACCACCCGGCGGCAGACCTCATGCTCTTCCACGGCTGCCCCCAGGTCCGCGCTCAGCCGCAACAAGGCTGCCTGCCGCACTGCCTGGGTAGCCACGGCTTCCAGCAGGCGCTGTCGCTCGCCGGGTGCTTCCTCGGATGCGTCAGGTATCATATTTCACCCCCTGGGTCGGACCCCAGCTCATGTAGAGGGCATTACGGGTTGCCTATCTTCGCTTGCGACCTGCTCGCCAGGCTCTCCGCAGGTCGCTCGTCCATTCTGCTATGGTTCCCACCACCCACTTGCCAGCCTTCCTGGCCTGGCGGACCCCGGGGAGATTGGTCCCAAAGCGTCTGGTTAGATCATCGGCGGCTTCTTCCATCATGACATGCTGCTGGTCGCTCTCTTCTAGCTCGCTGCGATTGGAGCACAGCCAGAGGTACAGGTCAGTCTCGGTGCGTCCTGGGAAATCCTGTAAGATAGCACGCTGGCGTATGATCTCGACAATGGGTAGGTAGCGGATCTCGCACCAGAAGGTCACAGCCTCCTCAGGATCGAGTTCTCGCCCCTCCATCCTGGAGAGGGCCTCCCGGACCTGGGCAATCTCGCGGAGCAGCACGTCATATCCCTCCGGCTGCGTAAGCTCGAGATGCACGTGGGGGCACAGGCTGTCAATGCGGGTGCGTTCGAGGAACGCCTCGCGGGCAGCGTTGCTCAATAGCTGATCGACGTCGCTGTCAGCTTGCAGTGGGACTGGAGCATCGTATTCCCAGACGAGGGCCTCAATGGTAACCAGGTTGCGCTGGCGCGCTACAGAGACACGGTGGTTCCCGTCACGAACGAAAAAGGCATCGCCAACCTTGTAGAGCTCGACAGGGGGCAGGCGCCGTCCGGCCTCGAGCAGTTGCTCGATATTCTCCCACCGGCGCCGCAGATGTTCCCCACGCGGCAAGAAGGCTCGGGTAAAGTCTGTGTAGCGGCCCACACTGCCGACGATAAGATCCGTAGGTACTTCCTGGAGATCCAAGTAGCGCACGTTCTTCAACTGCAGCCGCTCGGACACGTGATCGAAACTCATCAAGGCTGCGGGACGCTGCCTGAGGGCTGCCAGGGCTTCTTCGATGAATGCAGAGCGCCGGGCCAGCCTCCACTCTCGGCGCGGCGGCACTGCGATCTCTGGCATATTGCCTGGTTCCATAGAGACACCCTCCCTGACGGCTGCCCTCCCGGTTGCGCGAATCCAGCCAGCAGAAGGCGAGAAAGCAAACAACTAACCATACACCTGGATGTCATCCAGGGGCGCGGTCGGCTGTTCGCTACGTACGCTGCCTTTCCGGACGAGTGTGTGGGGCGGGGATCGCGATGATGCCTTGGTTGCTGTCTTGGGGCGAAAGACTCGCTGCCGTCTCAAGCTCCGGGTCGTCGAACTGCCCCCTGGTCTGCAGATAGACCTTGCACAGCCATGGGCAGGGCTATCCGCCACCTCGTGTGCTGATCAGATCTGCAACGACCTGCCAAATGCGCTTCAGGCTGCAGCCTAAAAGCTCCCGACAGCGTCCAGGTCCTGCTCGTAGAATCGGAACAGATGGTGCAGACCCACAAGCTCGAGGACTTCTTTCAGCTTCGGCGGTACTTCGGAGAGGACCACCTC
>JBFFCR010000235.1:0-6347 GCA_041559855.1 Anaerolineae bacterium
TCGAGATCAAGATCCGCGGCATCCTGAAGGGTCAGACAACCGACATCCGGTTCATACTCGATCTCGTCGGCCATACACACGCCGTCTTCCCAGAACAGACAGAAGCTAGCCCGACAAATGATGTGCGTCATCTCTCCTCCTTTCTTGCACCTCAGCTGAGAGAAACGTCTACACAGCGCAGGGGTCCAGTGTCGGCTGGGTCCCGTTCCTACGCGCGCTGCTCCTTCCTCCGCAGGCAAAGCCTCTCGAGCAGGTCAACCACCCCAGCCGCATCCTCCAGGTCGAATTGCGGCACTGGCATATCCACCGAGTAATCGGCCATGATGCAGATCAGCTCCTCCGGTTTGCAAAGCAACTCGGTGCCCAGCTCCTTGCGCGACACCTCGATTTTCGGCTTGTTGCCGCGCTTGTAGCCTTCCGTGATGACTAAATCGACGTTGCCCATGAGCTCGACGATATCATCCAGCTCCATCTCTCCATGCGTCTTGCGAATCAGGGCCATCTTGCGCGGGCCAGAGATGACCACCGCATCGCTGCCGGCCTCAGCGTGGCGCCACGAGTCCTTGCCCGGCTTGTCCATCTCAAAACCGTGAATGTCGTGCTTGACTGTGCCGATACGATAGCCACGTCGCTTGAGCTCACGTATGACGCGCACGAGGGCGGTTGTCTTTCCCACGCCAGACTTGCCCACCATCGAGATCACTGGGATGCGGTCCACCTCACTCACAGGCCCAGACCCTCCGGCCAGTCGAGCATCTGCACCGTGACTTCGCTGCCAGCCTCAAGGTAGGTAGTCCCTTCGGGGACAATCGCCAGCCCGTTTGCCTTGGACATGGAGGTCAGTACCCCAGAACCCTGCTCGCCCGTGGTGCGAGCATGATACACACCGTCTGTCCGCGAAACCACCACCCGGAGGAAACCCCTCCGCCCGCTGTTGGTAACCGGCTCGTCCAGGGTGGCCAGCACCTCCGGCTTAGCGAGTTTGGTATGGCCTAGCATCTTCAGGATGGCAGGCCTTGCGAACTGCTCAAAGGAGACCATGGCCGACACCGGATTGCCCGGAAGGCCGATAAGAGGCACCCCGCCAGTCAGCAGACCAAAAGCGAGTGGCTTGCCCGGCTTCATGCATACCTGCCAGAATTGCATTCGCCCTTCGCTGTCCAGCACATCCTTCACCACGTCAAAGTCACCGACCGACACGCCGCCAGACGTGAGGAATAGATCAGCCTCTTGTTCCAGACCAGAACGGATCTTTGCAGCCAAGTGCGCTCTAGTATCACGGGCAATGCCCAGCCGGATGGGAATCCCGCCGCTGCGTGTCACCAATGCTGCGTTGCTGTACTCGTTAGAGTTGCGGATCTTGTCCGGCTGCAACGCCTCGTGCACCTCCAGCAACTCGTCGCCGGTAGCCAGGATGGCAACCCTTGGTCGCCGGTAAACCAGCACCGACTCGTGCCCCAGCGATGCTAATACACCGATCTCCTGGGCGCGGATCACACGCCCGGACGCCATCACCTGCTCGCCACGGTAGATGTCCTCCCCAGCGGGCCGCACATGATCGCACGCCTGCACCGCAGCACGCACCAAGATTTCGTCGGATGGCGCTTCCAGCCGCTCCTCCTTGGAGCGGTCAAAATCGCTGGTGTCTTCATAGGGTACAACGGCGTCGGCGCCCCTGGGTACCGGTGCGCCTGTCATGATGCGGATGGCAGTGCCCGGATCCACCTGCATCCCTGCAACGTATCCTGCAGCTACGCTGTCTATGACCTTCAGGCTGACCGGAGCCTGGTGTGTAGCCTGCGCAACATCAACAGCACGGACGGCATATCCATCCATTGCCGAATTGTCGAACGGTGGTACGTCAATGTCAGAGACAACCTCCTCAGCCAGCACCCTTCGCTGTGCGTCCAAGATCGACACCCGTTCAGGTTCTAGTCGATGCACATGACTGAGGATCTCCGTCAGGGCTTCCTCTACGCTTATCAAAGCAACCACTCCTCACGATCTTGGCTGGGTTTGGTCGTCCCTCCTGGGGTGAAGAACTGCATACGAGCTTCCAGCCCCATCTGCCTCACTGGGCTTTTGCGCATCATACCCGAAAATCAATCGGATGTCAATAGCGCAACAATATTGGCTCTCAGGCACTGGCTGCGGTTCTTGTGTTTTGCGCCGAATCGTGCTAGAATACTTTCGTTCGCAGGAACCATCGCCGACTATCTGGCAACACCCCGACCGCAACTGCTGTACGGAAGAAAGCCTAGGTAACCACGTGAACTGCAAAACTTTGTCGTGCCATGTCTCCCGCACGTTGTTCCTGGTTCGCGGCAAGCACGACTGCTCGGATCAAGCTAGGTTCCGCTTGTGGCGCCTGGCCCTATACCCAAACGCGAGGTGACATATGAACACAAGTGATCTATTGGCAAACTGGTCCGTCCTCTCACTTGACCAGGTCGAAACCCGGCTGCAGGCTGGTGACGACACGGAAGCCTTGACGCAGCTGTTCGGCGCCGAAGAAGTGGACGAGCTTCTCGACATGGCAGACCAGCCTAGAGTCCGCGGAGCTCAAGAGGCCGTGGTGCTGCTCCCCGGCATCATGGGATCGCTGCTGCACAGCATTCGCGGTGTCACGACCCTGCTATGGATCAATCCCCTGCTCTTCCTGCAGGGCAAGTCCGCCTATCTCGAACTAAACGAGGACGGGACCGGAGATTGCAGCCCAAGCGTCGAGACCGTACCGCTTGCACTGGAGAAGCTGTGCTACATGAAGATAGGTCTTACATTCCGCCGCCACGTTGAGCTGTACGAATTCCCTTACGACTGGCGGCTGCCCATGGAGAGCAATGGAGACATTCTAGCTGAATGTATCGAGCGCTGGGCAGACGGAAATCCCCAGAAGCAATTCACACTGGTAGGGCACAGCATGGGCGGGCTCGTCTCGCGAGCCTACCTGGCACGCCACACAGCAATGGCAGAGCGGCGAGTCAAGCATCTGATCATGCATGGCACCCCGCACTTTGGCGCGGCGGGCGCGGTGGAGAATCTGATCATGGGCAACCGCATGATGGCCATCGTCGCCAAGCTGAATGAGAAGAACATGTTACACCGGCTCCTTCTCAACATGCCAAGCGCCTACCAGTTGGTCCCTGCACCTCGCGATGCTCTGTTCCCTTCCCAAGGAGCCTATCCAGCGAACTGGGATCTCTACGATGCCGCTGCCTGGCAACTCGAGGGCGTCCGACAGGACTACTTGGACGCGGGCAGCAGGTTTCACCAGCTTCTGGCCGACAGCGATCCACAGGTCCAGATCACTCAGATCGCCGGCTGCAATCAGGATACTGTAGTCGCAGTGCGGCGCGAAACCGACCAGCATGAGAAGCCATCGTACCAGCTGATACGCAAGGAAGAGGGGACCGATGGCGGCGATGGGACAGTGCCCCATTGGTCTGCCGTCCTGCCCGGGGCGACCATGTACTATATTGAGGAGATCCATCGTAACTTGCCCAAGAACAAGAAGGTCATTCAGGCCACCCTGGACCTGATCCGTGGGCAGACCCCGAGCCTGGCAACAGAGATCCCCGCGTACCGCGCGGCCCCGCGCACTGCCCGTGCTCCGCAGCCTGTCGAGGAAACGGCGGAGCGGCTTCGATTGCAGCTGCAGGATGGCACTGCCACTGAGGAGCAATTATCGCAGCTATACTTTGCCTTCTGATCCCCCGGGGCTGGTATGGTGTCGGTTATCGGCCTCGCCCAGATTGAGTATGATCTGGGCGAGGTCCCTGGACGCGTTTCTTGCTGTCACGCTCGCACTGGGTCAGCCTGGCGACAAGGTCTATCCAGGCGGGTCACCGCCAGGGTTTACAATATCCCGTGCCTCACGCAGGTTGGCCCATGGCGCCGTTACAGGTGTAACGCAGCCGGTACCCAGGATGAACCGCCGCCCGCCTGTTTGCTGTAGCGCTTCCTGAGCCTCACGGCGAACATCATCTGGTGTGCCCCTCAGCATGGTTTCCCACTGCCGGAGCCCGCCCAATACCGCCCCCCTGACGCAGTCCTTGCCCTCGCTGAGGGATGGCGGTGTCTCGCGATCGTGCCAGTTGACCACCTGAACCGGGTAATCTGCGAGCAGATCGAACATGACGCGGTTGCCGTGAATGTGCAAAACGTTGAGCCACAGACCCCTCGCCGCATCGAGCAGCCTGCGGTCAAAGGGCACGCCAAACTCCTCGTATTCGCGCTCGCACATCAGGTCAAAGCTTGCATGTTGCACAGCTAAAAAGATGCCGTCAATGCCCCGTGCTCGAGCCGCTTCGATGAAACGCACCGTGGTAGCCGTGATCGTTTCAAGTCCCGTGCGCACTGCTACAGGCGCTTGCCGGAGATGAGCCAGCAGATCCCCCTTGCCGACCAGGTTCTTTGCTTGCGACAGGGGATTGAATATGGTCTGGATGAAGGGCACGTCCTCACCAACTGCGTCCCGGATCAGTTCGAGGCACCGGAGCTGAGCTCCTAGAGCGCCGTGATTCGGGTCAAGCCGGCGGAGGGCGTACCAGTGATCAGGCACGCGGACGGGATGATGGCTGTATTCCCGAGTGCCTTCCTCATTGCCCACCCAACGATCCTCAACACCCCAATCACGGACGCAGAAGCTGCTAGCAGGTGTGACCTTGATAAAGTCAAAGTCATACTGTTGTTGGAAAGCCACTGTCGAGGCTGCCAAATCAACCGGATCTTGATCGTCACCGGGAAAGTGCCGCCAGAGAGCCACAGGTGTCCGGTCAGTCGCCTCACCCTCGATGGTTGCTTTGAGACGCTCGCGCTTGCTCATAGTTTCCATGCAATGTCTACCTCCCGGCGCTATTGTGCCACAGACACTAGTTTTGCGCAAGCAGACACTCTGGAGCAGTCTGTTCGACGGCTGCGGGCCAAGGGTGCCCTTGCAGGCAGAGCAGTTCAGTGATATAATGTCCCCATCATGACCGGAGGACCGCCATGAGCCTGCAGATCGGCATTGTTGGACTGCCCAACGTCGGTAAGAGCACACTGTTTAACGCGCTAACCAGCGCCGGCGCCGCCGTTGCCAGCTATCCGTTCACCACCATCGATCCGAACATCGGTGTGGTGGCGCTCCCCGATCCGAGATTACTCGATGTTTCGGCTATCGTAAGACCGGATGAGGTCAAACCAACCACTATCGAGTTCGTGGACATCGCCGGCTTGGTCCGAGGCGCGCACAAGGGAGAGGGGCTGGGTAACCAATTCCTGGGCCACATCCGCGACGTGGACGCCGTAGCAATGGTCGTACGTTGCTTTGCCGATCCCGACGTGGCCCATGTGACCGCCGACCTGGACCCCGTCTCCGACTGTGAGATCATCGATCTGGAACTCGTCTTGGCCGACCTGGCAACTGTGGAGCGCCGGGAGGAAAAGGTTCAATCTATGGCCAAAGCACAGCCGCGCGAGTTCTCTGCAGAAGCGGCACTGCTTGCACGCCTGAAGGCTCACCTCGAAGACGGACAGCTGGCGTCAAGGTTCCCGGCTGTGCCCAAAGAGGCGGAAGCACTAGCCCCGCTTAACCTCTTGACAGCCAAGCCGAGGTTGTACATCGCCAACATCGGCGAAGACAACCTTCCCGGCCCAGGGCAACTGGCAGAACTCGTGATCCGCCGCGCTGAGCACGAGGGGGCTCAGGGTGTCAGCATCTGTGCGCAGCTCGAAGCCGACCTGGCGGATTGGTCACCCGAGGAGGCCGCAGAGTACCGGGCCGAGTTAGGCCTGGAAGCTTCCGGCCTGGGGCAACTGGTTCGCGCTAGCTACCGATTGCTGCACCTGATCACCTTCTTCACTGCAACAGGTACCAGTGTGGTCCGCGCATGGACGCTCCGAGAAGGTCAGACTGCCTTTGACGCAGCGGGCAAGGTGCATACCGACATGCAGAGAGGCTTTATCCGCGCCGAGGTGGTGTCGCACGCCGATCTGATGGCAGCGGGCGACTTCCAGGCAGCCCGCGACAGAGGCCTCCTCCGACTGGAGGGGCGGGACTATGTAGTGCAGGACGGTGATATCATCCACATACGCTTCTCTCCGCCTAGATAGCGCCATCCAGTCTGGAGCTCGCCTCTTGCGCGCGTTGTTGCGGCTTCCGCGTCCATCGATCCCTACCCTGCTCTCGTTTTGCCAAAAATGATCGATTGTGCTATAGTTGCGGACGTCGCGTGGAGGGGCCAGTGCGCCACTGGGCGTCGGTCCCTCTTCTTTCCGCTTGTGGCTTCGACCACAGGCAATCCCGTGGAAAGGAGGTAATCATGAGGCAGTACGAATTGTATTTGGTCCTTGACGCCGAGAGCGAA
>JBFFCR010000236.1:0-6346 GCA_041559855.1 Anaerolineae bacterium
CCATCGCGCACGTCGGGGACAGCCGCGCCTACCTCTGGCGCGACGGCGGGCTGCGCCAGTTGACGGATGATCATTCTGTACCGGGGGCGTTGCTCAGGCAGGGCCGGATCACGCTGGAGGAGGCGAGCGAGCATCCGCACCGGCATATCCTCTATCGCTGTCTGGGTCTCAAGCCAGGTCTGGAGGTTGACATCTACCCGTCACTGGTGCTTCAGGATGGTGATGCACTGCTCCTCTGTTCCGACGGCCTATGGGACATGGTTGCGCCGTCTGCCAGACTGGCGAGCTTTCTCGCCGCCGGGACAAGCCCGTTGGTCACCTGCCGCCGCCTGGTGGATGCGGCCAACGAGGCGGGTGGCGAGGACAATATCAGCGTCGTGCTGGTGCGGGTGGAGGAGCTCGATGCCTGATTGCCCGCAGTGCGGCGCCAAGGTCAAAGCCGAGGCGCGTTTCTGCGCGACGTGCGGCGTTCGTCTGGCTGCGGCTGGCCTGGCCGACCAGACCATGACGCGCTCTCTCTCCGTGGGCACGCTGTTGCAGGGCGGTCGCTACCAGATCATCGGCCAGTTGGGCCATGGGGGCATGGGGGCCGTCTACCTGGCCAAGGACCTGGAGTTGTTTGGCCGCCTGTGTGTCGCCAAGCAGATGCGCCCGTTCTTTGCCACCCAGAGCGAGCGGCGAAAGGCCGAGGAGGATTTCAAGCGCGAGGCCAAAGTGCTGGTCGATCTCAACCGCCCGGGCCATCCCCGCATCCCCGAGGTGTATGGCTACTTTGTCGAGGGCATGGACCAGTACCTGGTGATGAAGTATATCGAGGGCGAGAGCCTGGAGCGGCGCCTGGAGCGGCTTGGCCGCCCCCTGTCCGAGACGGAGGCGGTTCGCTGTGCCCTGGAGGCTGCCAACGCGCTGGTCTACCTCCACAGCCGGAGACCCCAGCCTGTGATCCACCGCGACATCAAGCCGGCCAACATCATCCTCGACCCCGAGGACCGGGTATGGCTGGTGGATTTCGGTCTGGCGCGGGCCGCCGTCGGTGGGGGGGCGCGGGTGATGGTGGCGGGCGGCAAGACGGTGGCCGCAGGCACGCCCGGCTACACGCCGCTGGAACAGTGGCAGATGAAGCCCGCGCCCAGGTCGGACATCTATGCGCTGGGGGCCACCATGCATCACCTGCTGACCGCCAGCGACCCCCGGGACCGGTTCACTTCCTTCCCGGAACTGGACTTGGACCTTCTGCGTAGCTTCTCCAGCTTCCGGCCGCTGGCAGAGCTGCGCCCTGACGTCAGCCCGGCGCTGTCCAACCTGGTTGCCCGCTGCCTGGACCCTGACCCCAGGCGCCGGCCAGATGCCCAGCAGCTCGAGATCGAGTTGGGACGGCTGGCCCCGACCGGGAGCCGCGTCTTTGACACGGTCAAGCGCTGGAGTCCCACCCTGGGCGAGATCCTGGGCACGGCTCTCGCTACGCTTGTGCGGATGCTCTTTGGGCGGTCAGCGTCCGCGGAGCGAGGAACCTCTGGCACGCCGCGCCTGAGCGACGCGACACCTCCGGCGAGCCGCGGGGCAGACAGCCAACGGCCCGCCATTCCCTGCCTCTACTGCCGTGGTCAGGGTGTGACTCGCGGCGGCAGCCGTTGTCCCGTCTGTCGAGGGACTGGATATTGGTAGGAGGAGATTCGGACCGCCAATCCCATTCGTAACAGCGGATCGGCTCAAGGAATCAACCCAAACCGTGCTTTGCATCTTCTCTTTCCGCACTCAGCACAGCGACCTCACCACAGAACAACGAGTAGGTGAAGAAACAGTAATAGTCAATATGATTTAATATGAAATCGGGTGACTCTGGCAGGCAGATACGCCGATACTCTGCCCGGTCCTCTGGTGTCAGCTCCGACTCCATCCCGGGCCAGCGCATCTGGAAGAGTGCGATCAAGGCGTCTCTCAGTTCGTCGGTGAGCGGGGCATGGGCATCTCCGGCAATGGTGTGAGCGCTGGGTCTCTCCAGGCCCGCATCGCGGAACCAACCCAGCGCGCGCAAAAAGTGTAGCTCGGGTCTCTTGCCCATAGAAAACGGGGCGATCCCCGCCGAAGTCGCATTAAGACGGGCCTCCAGCAGGGGATACCCCGGCAGAAGCATCTGAGAGGACCAGACAAGGATGGCCACGCTGCCCCCCGGCTTTACCACTCGTGCCAGTTCTTTTACCAATGGCAGAGGCTCCATAGGGGCATATCCCACGCAATTCGCACTCCATGCCCAATCAAAAGAATCATCGTCGAAGGGAATCGCCCTCACGTCTCCTTCCTGAAAGGAGATCCGCTCCCGCAGGCCAGCCCTCCCTACGATTTCCCTGCCATAAGCCAGAAACTCGGGGGACAGATCGAGGCCGGTGACATGCCCGGCGGGCCCCACAGCCTCTGCTAGCAGCAAGGCTTGCAGGCCAACGCCGCAGCCGGCATCCAGTCCCCGGCTCCCCGCAGGGAGTCGTAGCGTCTGGAGCGCTGACCGGACGACTGGCTCTGCCAGGGGATTGGTTACAATCAAGTTCTGTATGTAGGTTCCCGTGTCAGTCATTTCATCCTCTCCACCCTGAAGCGAGTTCTTCTGATGGCGCAAACCGGGCAGATTGCCTACTAGCATACTGCCTCTGTGCCTCCACTGGCAACCTTTCTGGGGTGTAGGCAAAAGGCTTCACCAACCATCGGTGATGTCGGGGAACTTGAGCTGCCAGATCGAGCGGAAAGCGGTTCATCAGCCTCGCGCACAACAACCGATCTAGTGATATGTAGTTACTGCTTGCTCAGGCAAGAGCCTTTTTGCAGCGTGCCCATTCGGCGACTTTTCTAAAGCCCAGCTCCTCATAGACAGGTTCATACGGCCGGTGCTCGTTGATCAGATCCGCAATGACATTTCGAACACCGAGATCGACGCACTTGGCGATGACCTTGACCAGCATCGGTTTGAGGCTCTGCTCATCAGGTGCGTAGATGTAGTACATCGCCGCCGTTGATGGCCGGACGGTGTTGGGAGCGGCCATGCACGCGGCAATCATTCTTCCCTGTTGGCGCACACCCAGATGGGTGATGATACCCTCTTTGTGCCACTCTGCCAGATAGGAGCGGCACCATTCAGGCGAGCGTTTGTACCATAGGGCCGCGATCCTGGCGCATTCGTCCAAGTGTCTTTCAGGGTCGACTTCCTCGGCTGCATCAGAAGCAAGATCGAGCTTGCCCCACCCCATCTCGTAGGAGTAGTAGACTTTGTAGCCCCAATCGCTGATGACGAACCCTGTTCTCTCTGCCAAGTCAATGTCGCCAGGGCACATTGTTGTCACGCGCCCCGTGATGAGAGAAACACCTTTCTTCTTGAGCGCTTCAAAAGCTCTTTCCATTAGCAACTCAGCGGCTGGTTCATGCCCGGGCATCATCCGTGGGAAGTCGAGGTTGGCTGTGGGGGCATCACCTTGCTCCGAGGGTGCGACAGCGGAAACCATATAGCCAACCATCTCATTGCCGAGAAAACAGTAATGGCGGGTATGGGGGTCAAAATCGGGCCGCGCGTGGATCTCCAACAGGCCTTCCACATCGTATGCATACGGCCAGATCCAGTTGTAGGCGACTTGCTTACCAATCGTGGCCTGATCGTGTTCATACCCCTTCTGATACTCTCTGATCACGTACTGTTGCATTGGGCATCCTCCTACAGACGCACTGTCTGACCATTTGTATCCCCAGAGGGCCGTCAGCTCGTGCGACCGGCTGAGCGTGGAACCGGGCACTCTTTGCTGGTGAGACAATCAGGTTGCTCGTGATCGGCACCACTCCAGGCTCGAAGCGGAGACAAAGGCTCCTTCATCTCCCACAACTAGCTCAATCTGCCCGGTGAGGATGTCAGCACGATAGATGTGCACGTAGGGGTCAGCGAATGTGGTGTAGAGAACCTGCCGGCCGTCGGGTGACCATTCGGGGCAGCTCGGCGGATCTCCGCTCTCAGGGTCAATCTCCACCTCGGCGATAGTCATTGTTTTGAGTGGATCTGTATTGATGACATTGACTACGAGTGCCCCTCTGCGAGCGCTGATGGTGGCAACCTGCTCGTTGCTGGGTGACCAGGCGAATTCGCTTTCCACGAGAACCCGTCCCACACGCTGCCTGCCAGTCCCGTCGTCACGCGCAACATACAGGTCCTGATAGACCCGCGCCTGTGAGCGAATGGCGGCGAAGGCAAGCATGGAACTGTCTGGCGCCCACACTACTCTTTGGATCTTGAGCCCGTTGTTCTCAATAGGGACAGGGGCTGAACCTTCACGAACGATGTACAATTGGGCATCGCGCCACGATATCATCGCCATCTTGGTGCCATCTGGTGCTATAGCAACGCTATGATAACTGTCTGGCGAAAATCTAACGCCGCGATACCTGCTGTAATGGAGAATGCGATGCTGTTCGCTACCATCGCCTCGCATGATGCACAGATAGCTATCCGACTCTCCAGGGCGTATGGTTTGCTCTTTGTACACAATCGACCCGTCCGGCAGCCATTGCCGGACGTAGGCGTATCCCTCGCGGGGCGTTAGGCGGTGGACCTCTCTGCTCTCAATGGAGATGGTACATACCCGCGAGTATGGTGAAAGGATATGATCTTTGAGTGTGAAAGCCAGGGACTTGCCATCGGGCGACCAGACCGGATCAAAGAAAATCGTCTCTCGAGGCGGGAATGCCTCCGTAAGGCACTGAATCCCTGTGCCATCGTCGGCCATGGTGTAGATCTGCCAGCCTCGTCCCCTCCGTCCGCCGATGAACGAGATCATCTCCCCTCCCCCGAATTACCGGTGACCCCAACGTCAGAGTGAAGCGCCTGAGGTCCACCGCCACGGCCCGCTGCCATGACGGGCCGGCTACTTGCTTTCCCATGCCCTTACAGCATCCGTGGGGTCGATGCCAGGCGTCACAAGTAGTGGTCGAGCTCCTGTGTCGGGAAATACAAAGAGAGGGCCGCACAACCTTGATAGTCGCTCCACGATCAGGATGTTCAGCCTGGGGTCTCCCTCGAAGTAGAGGAGATGGGGCGTCGCCTCGTGGCCTGAATAGTCAACCACGCTGATCAAGGTCTCGCGGCGGAGGAGCGGAAGGCCGGCGGTAGCCTCAACGGAGACTTGCCAGTTGCCCGGGCTCACCGAATAGTCCGTGGTATAACCCGGCAGCCCATCGAGCACGGTGCGCAACTCCAGTGGCGATGGGTTGCTGCTCGGGCCAGAAGAGTGTGGAGGAGTGATGTCATGGAACCGCAGAGTCTGGACCGCGAATGGATATTGCTGAACCGCCCCTGCCGAGATGACATTGTAGGCGACACCCACGCCCCGCTCCTCCCTTTGGTTCCTAATCTCCCGAGCAACCCTCAAAGTAGATCTCTACCGGTTCCGTGTCCCGGTATACGATGATGTAGATGCTTTCCCAACGTCTGTACAACGGCTCCGCGTCGAGCGCATCCCCTCGAGCGGAGGACTCCTCGACCATCTCCCGTGTCGGTCGCTCCGCGCCGAACCGGGTTCGACAGAGCGTCTGGTTCATTCTACCCTCATTTAGGATTCTCGCCAAGTGCCCACCCGAGGAGCTGTACCTATGGCGGGAGCGCTGGAGCTAGCGTCACAAATGTGGAAACAAGATAATGGTTGGGTGAGTCCTTCTTGTAAGACGGGACTCAAGCAACAAAAACCTCCAGGCTTGACCTCCCGGATCCTAATTCAGAGGCCCCTGGCTGTCACGTAACAGCACCCTGGCGCAGCATCATGCTATCGCCAGCCTGTGAGACCATCAACCTCTATCTGAGCACGGCCTCGAGCGTCCGGGTGGTAGCCGTCAGTCGCTCGGACAGCAAGTGGGCGGCGAACTCGTGAAAGGTCGCCGCCAGCTCCGGTTCTTCCTCCTTCATTTTGGACAGTGCCGCCCGGGTCAAGCGGTAGGCGACCGTCGGCGTCTCGGCGATGACCGATGCGGTGGTCGTGGTGCCCAGGTACAGCCCCAGCTCGCCGACCGCGGTCCCCAGGCCGAGCGTTTGCAGGCGTACCTGCTCGCCGCCTTCGGTTTCCAGGCAGACGACCACGGTGCCCCGCTCGATGAAGTAGAGCTGGTCAGCTTCCTGCCCCTGGCGGATCAGGTACTCGCCTGCCCCAACGTCCGCCCGCTCCAGGAACTCCATCAAGCGGGCGGTGTTGGCCTTTTCAAAACCGCTATCGGCCAGTTGGGCGCGCAGCGTCACCGGCAGGTGCATGGCGGTGATGCCCTCCACCTCCAGGAGCTCCTCCTCACACCACTCCAGCCCGTGGTCCAGGTCGGGAAAGACGCGCACCCC
>JBFFCR010000237.1:0-6313 GCA_041559855.1 Anaerolineae bacterium
TGCCCGCTTTATTGTGGAGCAGATGGAGCCGGATGACGTGCTGACGCTGGTTTCTTTCAGCGACCGCGCCAACCTCGTCCTGCAAGGCGCGCGCGGCATCGACAAAGCGGCCGCAAGGACAGCCATAAACAGCATTCAAAGCGGAGGCGGGACAGAGATCCTGCAGGGATTACAGCTCGGCTTGAAACAGGTCAAGGAATGGCACAATGAGGACGGGATCAGCCATTTGATCCTGCTGACCGACGGCCAAACCTACGGCGATGAGGACGAATGTTTGGAGGCAGCGAAGGCGGCGGGCGAGGACAAGATCTCCCTCACGCTCATGGGCGTTGGCTCTGACTGGAACGACAAACTCCTCGACGAGATGGCCAAGCTCAGTGGCGCCCCAGATTCCTCGGTATACATCGATTCGACAAGCAAAATCGCCGAGGCGTTTCACTCTCGCATCGACGGCCTCGGCAATATCTTTGCCCGCGACCTGGTCATGTCGGTGCACCTGGCCCCGCAGATCTCGCTAAAAGAGGTATTCCGGGTCTCTCCCCAAATCAACAGGCTCTATGGCACCGACGGCCACATCCCCCTGGGCACCCTCGAGACAGAACGTCCCCAGGCGGTGATGCTAGAGATGGTGATCCCCAGCCTCAGCCCCGGGACGCACAGGCTGCTTCACCTTGAGGTCTCGGGCAGGGTGCCCGCTGTGGGCGAGCAACGCGTGCGCGCCCAGCATACGTTGCAGGTACCGTTCAACCTCGAGCTGAGCCGGCGCAGCCCCGTCCCTCCCGACATTGTGGCCGCCATGGGCAAGCTGGCCATATTCAAAATGCAAGAGCGTGTCATGCAGGACGTGGAAATGGGTCACATCGAGCCAGCTGTGTCCCGGCTCAAGACCATGGCCACGCGCTTGTTGGATATTGGCGAAGTGGAATTGGCCCGCGCCGCCCTCCTGGAAGCCGGACGCCTGGCGCAGACCGGTAGCCTGTCCTCCACGGGCCGGAAAAAGATCCGGTACGGAACCCGCGAGCTGACCATAGTTCCCAAAGAGGTTCGCTATGATTAAATGTCCGTTCTGCAGTAGCGTCTACCCCGAGAATACGCTGTTCTGCGAGGAATGCGGATCGTACCTTGCCCCAAGCAGTGGACAATCCACCGATCCACTCGATGTCTCGGGCGAGGGAGAGACAGCGGGCAATCAGAGCAGCGGCGCCTTCAAGACCCTGGCGCTTTCCGTCGAAGCGGGTGGGCGCATTGAACTACCCCTGACCAAAGAGGTGGTCATTGGCCGCCTGGACGCCAGTCACGCAGTCTTTCCCGATGTGGACCTAACCAACGAGCAGGGAGCCGAGAAGGGTGTCTCGCGGCGGCATGCCCGCATCTCGCGGCGAGATGACCAAGTCTTTATCGAGGACCTGAATAGCCTGAACGGCACCTTCTTGAACGCTACCCGCCTTGTTCCCGAGCTCCCCTACCCGCTGAAAGCGGGGGACCAGGTTCAACTCGGCAAGCTTGTTCTGACCGTCGATCTCAAGTGAACCAGGGCACCAGACCCCAGCAGAGCAGTCCTGGGAGGTATTTCAGCCAGAGAGGTACCGCTTCTAGTCAGCAAAGGAGAGCAGTGTAGATGCCGTACGAGGTGATCATTCATCTGCACAATGAGGATCCCGTCCTGGCCGAGATGGACACGCTTCCCGACCCCACTCACCAGTGCGTCTTTCTCGTCAATCCCCGCCGGCGGGACGGCAGGTCCCTGCACTATGTCACCGAGGGCGCGACGAGCTTTATCTTTCCGTGGAGTCGTATCACCTTCATCGAGGTGATGGAGTCAGAGGAAGACAAAGAGGTCGTCGAGTTCTTCCGGGAGTAACTCCCTCTCCGACCGAGCGCGCGCAGCATAGCTGGCGACGGGGGCCTTTTCAACGCACCTCGGTGATGATCACGCGAGTCGCACCGGCCAGCCGCAGCATGATGTCCACCCTTCCCCGGGAAGCCTCGGTGATCAGGGCGATCATGTTGCCACCCCAGCCGGCGCCGGACATCTTGGCTCCCAGGGCACCTCCGCTCCGCGCGGCAGCCACCAGCCCGTCCAACTCGGGACAGCTAACTCCCAATTGCTGAAGCAGGGCATGGTTCTCGTCCATCAGCCGGCCCAGGGTCTCTGCGTGTCCCTGCTCAAGCGCGACTCGAGCGGTCGCTGCCACTTTGCCAATCCTATCCAGAGCAGAGGCATACCGCCCCGGGTGTGCCCCGTAGCGCTGGCAAAGATCTGCTACCACCTCCTTGGTCGAGCTTTCCACACCCGTGTCGGCAATTGCCAGCAGCAGAGGCGCCCCCACCCAAAAGACCTCCCAGCCCTCATCCTTGACAAAGTAGATCGGCTTCCCGAAGGCGATCACCGTGTTGTCAATGCCCGAGGGCGTCCCGTGGTAGAGGACCTCCGTCTGAAACACCAGGTCCGAGATCGCTCGTGACGTAAGCCAGGAATTGAGATACTTGCACAGCGCGCGGGCAATCGCCGTGGACACCGCTGCCCCGCTGCCCATGCCACGAGCAACAGGCACCGTAGAGCTCACAGTGATCGTGAGATCGGGATCGGGATCGGCCCGTATCTGGGCCAGCGTAAGGCGGACGATGCGCGCCAGTGGTTCATCCTTCGCAGCCTCATGCAGCACGATGCGACGTCCCAGGTCGGGCGCCTCGATGACCACACCCTGCCCCGTCTTGCCTGGCTCCACACTGGCTCTGGCCCGCACCTCACGCACCGGCACTGCAATGGCGGGATGACCATAGACCACGGCATGCTCGCCAAACAGGATCACTTTGCCAGGGGCATCGGCTACTGCCATCAATTGACTCCTCAGAGAGGGAGGAACGGTTCAGACTCTCAGGGGCTCGGTGCGGGCTCAACTGTGGGTGTGGGCTCCGGCTGAACGCCAAAGTACGCTTCCACCACCTTGCGCACGAGCGGCGCCGCAAAGCTCGAGCCCTCCCCCGTATGTTCCACGACTGCCACGACGGCAATCTCTGGGTCCTGGGCAGGGGCATAGGCCGCGAACCAGGCATGGGGCTCTTCCTGGCCGCTCTCAGCCGTGCCCGTCTTACCAGCCACCGGTATTTCCAAGCCCTGAAACGGAATGTACGCCGTGCCGTAGGACTCTGACGTCACCTTGTACAAGCTGTTCTGGATCACGCTCAGATTCGCCGCGCTCACTGGGATCTGGGCCACCGCCACCGGCTGAAAGGTCCACTCTGGGTTGCCGGGCTCGGTTGCGATCATCTCCACCGTTTGCGGGCGGTACAGCGTTCCCCCGTTGCCCACGGCAGCCAAGATGGTCGCGATCTGCAGCGGGGTCACCAGCAGCTCGCCCTGGCCGATGGCCAGGTTCACCGTATCGCCCGGTGCCCAGCCTTCGCCCTTGGTCTGGATCTTCCACTCTGGGTCTGGCACCAGCCCGGCGTCCTCCTCGATCTCGATGCCCGTCTTGGCACCCAGGCCAAAGCTCCGTGCGTAGCCGGGCAGGACCTCGTGGCCCACGCCATTCAGCATCAGTCCTACCTGGTAGAAGGTGATATCGCAAGAGACCGTCAGCGCTCTGTTCAGGGGTATGTTCCCGTGCCCGCTGCGGAGCCAGCAGGTCTTGGGCCACTCGGGCCCCAGCCCTGTCCACGTACCCCGGCACAGGAACGTGCTGCTCGCCGTCAGGCCCCCCTCCTCCATCCCGGCGGACATGGTCACGATCTTGAACACACTTCCCGGTGGATACGTTCCTTGAGTCGCCCGGTTCACGAGGGGGCGGCTCCCATCCGCCTGCAGGCTCTCCCATTCCCAGGCGCTGATACCTGCGGCAAAGATATTGGGATCGAACCTGGGATAGGTCGCCAGAGCCAGCACCCTGCCTGTGTCAGCTTCCAGAACCACGATGGCGCCCAGCTGCTCGCCCAATATCTCTTGAACCTTCATTTGAAAGTCGCGGTCAAAGGTGGTGTACAGGCTGCTGCTCTCCCGTGAGGCCCTTTCGGCCAGGACAGCCACCACCTGTCCGTTCTGACTTACGATCTCGAGACGACCGCCTCGCCCGCCTGCTAGGTAGGGCTCCCCCCAACGTTCCAGGCCGGTCCAGCCCACCATCTCATCGCCGGTGTACCCTTGCGCACGCCACTGATCGACTTCTTCGCTGGGAATCGGCCCCATCACGCCCACGACGTGGGGCGCCACAAGCTCATCCCGGTACCAGCGCGTCCACGCCTCACGCATCGCCACGCCGGGCGTCGCGCTGAGCACCTCATAGTTGGCCTGGGCCACTTCGGGCGTGATCTGTCCAAGGGGTACGTACCAAAAGGGCTGGGCGCCGGCATACCGCTCCTGCAGGTCAGCCGTCGGTGTCCCCAGGACCGCACTGAGCCTGGCCAAGAGCGTCCACTCATCCTCGATCTCACCCGGGACGACGCCCACCTCCACCAGTTCGCCCTGCACGGCGAGGCCACGGCCATTGCGGTCGTAGATGTTGCCGCGCGATGGCGCCCACGTCGTCATGCGAACAAAGGACTCGTCGCTCAATTGGGGCAGGATCAACGCCGGGGACCAGTTGACGCGCCAGTGCCCACCCTCGTAGGCCAGCCCCATCTGGTTCTGCACCTCGAACTCGCCCACAAATGCCGTTCGAAACACGACCCCGAAGGAGACCTGCGCCTGCGTGTCGGGTTGGAAGGATGCCACGATCTGCGTGCGGACACCGAGGAGCCCTGCCTCCTCGGCAACACTAAGATAGGTGGCAGTGAACGCCTCCTCTGACGTCTCTCCCAGCGCGGCCTCTGAAAGAAGAGCATACATCGTCGCATAATCGCCCTGCTCCCAGGCCTGCAGGAACGCGAAAGCTACCTCGTCGGCGGGTGGCAGATCTGGCGTGGGGGAGGGCTGCACGGTGAGCGTGGGATCGAGCTCTGTGGACCCGCACCCAGCACCCAGGGGCGCCAGTAGTGTCAGAACCAGCAGAGCCATCGCTGGCAGGCGCCATGAGCGCACAGGAGACCGGGGGGCGCTGTAGCGAGTTTCCGCCAAAAACTTCATGGGGCGCTGGCCTCTCAATCTATCACCAGGGCGATGCCCTGGACAACTACCACCAGGACCAGCAGGTGAAGGACCTGGTCCACCACGATGGCAAGCCACCCGGGATCCTGCCGGATGCCTACGAGGCGCATCCAATCCAGGGCAATGCGTCGCCGGTCGAGGGCAACGTGGGTCGCCCCGATAAAGAGCAATGCCAGCGCGAGGGCCCAAATGGGAACAGGATGGCTAAGCGAATACACGCCCAGCACAAGAGCCATCACCACCAAGTACAGGCCGACGTGCTTTAGCATCCAGCTCCAATCCTGTGCCTTGTGTTCGGCCATGCCATCGGTCTGCAACAGGAAATCTCCGACCAGGTGGCCCACCAACAGCCAGTCAAATAGACTCATCCACGCTCCAGTGCGACCCGCTCCAGTAAACCGCTGGGCGCGATAACGGGATCCAGACCGCCTTCATCCCCCCGCATTATACTCCAAAAGCAAAGAGGCTGCAAAGGTAGCCGTCCGCCGCTCTTTGCCTTTTCCAGCCGCTGGTGGTATAATCGGGCTGTGCCGCGACGAGCTGGCGCCACCCACAACACGCCAGATCATGGCGGGGAGGACAGTATGGATGACGATGTACGCTCAGTCAATACCATCTTCTGGTTGCTGTTGGCCTTTGCCTTTGCCATTCTATTGGTCTCGTTGGGCGCTGGCTGGGCGTTTCTGGAATGGTCTCGCTTTGCCGGGACAGGAGTACTGTGGCCCGGCCTGGTGATGCTCGGGGTTGGGTTGGTGGTCGCCATTTCCACTTTTGTGGGAATCCTGATCTGGTTTGTGCGGGCCGTGCAGGAATAGCCCCTCGCGCCGTCCGGCAGGCACCGCCTGGTTGCGGTGGCGCTTGAACGTGCACGTTCTCGGGATGCCGCCGGGCGTGCAATTGCAGAGATCAAACTGGGCCAACCTTCTCGGTTGGCCCAGCCTCTTTGTTCTATGCTGGTAGCCTGGCTGCGGTCCCGGGCCCGCTCAGGGCTGCCGGATGTCCGGCACGGGCTTGTGTGCAGGCGAGACGCCGGGCTCGACAGCAGCTGCGACGCCGGGGTCCGCCACCGTAGCGCCCACTTCGAACGACACATCGTCGATGAACCAACTGCTCCAGGTCCCGATGGTGGTCGTCACACGGAATTTCAGCGCCACCGGCTGCCCGGCGTAGGCGCTCAGATCTAGCGCCGTCTCTACCCACATCTCAGTATCAGTTTCGGTACACAGTGAA
>JBFFCR010000238.1:0-6300 GCA_041559855.1 Anaerolineae bacterium
GGCCACTTTGCATCGCGCTGGCATTGGGTCCACTGGGGCACCTGCCAGCGAAAGGCCAGGATGGAGGCAAAGACGTACTCGGCGATGGGCGTGGCATGGATGCCGCTAACCGTCGTAATGGCGACATCGCTCTTGATGATCGGATGATCCAGGATGTGGTTGGCCCCTGCGCTGTGCAATTGCAGCCAGCGCAGCCCGGGAGCGAGCTCCAATGCGTTGGGCGGGAGGTTGAAGGCGTACAGGATCTCGACATCTGGATGGGCAGCGAGGGCCGCGGCAGCCTCATCGTTGTTGTGGCAGGTCTGCTGCTCTACGCGCAGTAGCGGCGAGACAGCCCGCAGTTGATCCAGCAAGGCGTCCGTGAATCTCAGCGTGCTCAGAACCTGAATGGGATCCATACCTCTCTCCTGTCTGAACAGTCCCGTGGCCGGTCAATTATAGCACAGACCGGTGTGGTGGCAAAAGAAAGGGAGCAGGGGCCCGAGATGGTGACGAGACAACTTGCCAAGACGCAGGTCTTGTTGTATGATAGCCCCGAACGTCCGTGGCATACTTTGACTCCAAGCAAAAGAGCAGCGAAGGAGGTGGTGCGTATCAGCGTTTCGCAGTCAGCTAGGTAGATCTATTTTGACACCGAGCAGTATGCAGTGAAACC
Organism: Anaerolineae bacterium; assembly: GCA_041559855.1. GTDB lineage: Bacteria > Chloroflexota > Anaerolineae > JAAYZQ01 > JAAYZQ01 > JBFFCR01. The sequence goes on from JBFFCR010000238.1 coordinate 656, forward strand.
AAAAGGAAAGGGAGAAGAAGATGAAAAAGAACGTATGGTCGATGGTGCTTGTTCTGCTCATCGCGCTGTCTATGGTGTTGGTAGGATGTGGCGAAACTCCTACGCCGGAGCCTACTCCGGAACCTACACCGGAGCCCGCGGAACCTACACCGGAGCCCGCCCCCGTGTCAGACCTGGGCACCGAGGACAACCCGATTATCATGTCCTTCGTTCCCTCTGGTGACACACAGGAGATCATAGCCAGCGGTGACGAGCTCGCCGCAATGATCACCGAAAAGACCGGACTGGTCGTTGAATCGGTGGTGGGCACCGACTTTGCCGCCGTTCGCGAGGCAATGGGTGCAGGCCAGGCGCACATCGGCTGGCTCAACACCTTCAACTACATCCTGGCCAACGAAAAGTACGGCGTGGACGTAGGGCTGGTCACCTCACGCTATGGCCTGACATATTACACCGGCCAGATAAACGTCCGGGCCGACAGCGGGATCACCACCTTGGAAGACCTCAAGGGCAAGGTGATGTGCTGGGTAGACCCCAACTCAACCTCAGGGTACATCATCCCGCGCATCATGCTGGCGGCTAACGGCATCGATCCGGATACCGACTTTGCCGAGACGGTGGAGGCCGGTTCCCACAACAACGTCATCACGGCCGTCTACAACGGTGACTGCGATGCTGGCGCCAGCTACGACGACGCCCGCAGCTCCATTGAAGCGGACTTTCCCGACGTGAAGGAAGTGGTTGTTGTGCTGGCTACCACAACCGAAATCCCCAATGATAGCGTTGCCTTCATCAAGGACTTTCCTGCGGACATGCGAGAGCAGATCGTCAATGCCCTGCTCGAGATCTCGGCATCGGAAGAGGGCCAGGAGGCCTTGGGAAACCTATACTCCATCGAGGCTCTGGTGGCGGCCGATGACACCTTCTACGACGGCTTCCGCGCCGATCTGAGCAAGGCCGGCATCGACATCGAAAGTCTGGCTGAATAACCACATCTGTTAGACAGAGGGAGAGAGGGTTGCCTCTCTCCCTCTTTTACTGACAGCGCTGGTCGTTGAGGGCGAGGCTTCCTGAATGGCCGTCGCCTTTGAAGCCATCCCAGTGAATCGCGCGCGATCGCAGGAACACTTGTCCAGGCAACTGCTTCACCCAACGCAGATCTGAAAATACGGAGGAGGAATCGCTTGCTTAGAGTGGAAAACCTCACCAAGATTTACCCCGATGGGACTGAGGCCTTGCGCAACGTCAGTTTCACGGTCGAGGACGGCGAATTCCTGACCATCATCGGGCTATCCGGATCGGGCAAGTCGACCCTGCTGCGGTGCATCAATCGCCTGATTGACCCCACCGAAGGCCGTGTCCTCTGGGACGACACTGACATCACGGCTGCCCGGGGCAAAGAGTTGCGTCACATTCGCCGCCAGATCGGCATGATCTTCCAGCAATTCAACCTGGTCAGACGCAGTAGCGTCATGATCAACGTACTCTCCGGCCGGCTGGGCTACGCCAATCCCTGGACCAGTCTCCTCCATGGTTTCGCTCCTCAAGACCGTCGCCGGGCAGTTGCCGCGCTGGAGCGGGTGGGCATCGCCGAGAAGGCGGACAACCGCGCCGATCAGCTCTCCGGCGGGCAGCAGCAACGGGTAGGGATTGCCCGCGCACTGATGCAGGAACCCCGGCTCATGTTGGCAGATGAGCCTGTTGCCAGCCTGGACCCCGTGCTGGCCCACTCGATCCTCCAGTATCTCGAACTGCTCAACCGGCAGGATGGCATCACAGTCCTGTGCAGCTTGCACTTCCTGGATCTGGTTCACCGCTACGCGACGCGCGTCATTGGCCTGAAAGACGGTGAGTTGGTCTTTGACGGGCTTCCCTCCGAACTCACCCGTGAACGATTCAAAGAGGTCTACGGCGAAGAGGCAGAGATGGTCAGCGTCGGCGGCATGAACGAGATGCCGGCATAGACGGGGTGCGCTACAATGAGTCAACTTGATAGCCACAGCGGCCACAATACAGGACACGGGAATGCGCGTCCCCGTCGCGAACTGTCCAAACTGCTTCCGGCCCTCCTGTCAATGGTGGTGCCCGGCAGCGGCCAGTTTATCCTCGGCGAACGCGGGCGGGGGTTCGGCCTTCTTGCCGCCATCCTCGGGCTCGGAGGTCTGATCTTCTGGCAGAAATCCACCGTGCTGCTCATCCCCGTGGCATTCATATGGCTTTGGGGAGCATGGGATGCGTATCGCCTGACGGCACAGGAAGAGGGTCGCCCGAGCGGGCGGATCCTCTCGGCCGTGCCGGTATTGATGGCCGTGCTGGTTGTCTACGGCTCGGCGTACATCGCCACCGAGGTGCAGCCTGGGCGCCTGGTCTCGGACTGGACGAACATGCAGCCGTACCTCAAGGCGCTGGCCCAGCCGGAGCTGATGGAGTACCCCACAGAGGACCTCATCGGCACAACACCTATTCAGGTGCCATGCATAGATCCGCTGCCCGATCCTGGCAAGACCCCCTCCACTGAGCCCAGAGTTCAGAGCAGCGTCACCTGCGCCGACGTAGGCGACGTAATCGCCATCGAAGGCGAGGGATTCTTTCCGGACTTTGAAGGTGAACTGTGGTGGGTAAGCCCCATCGGTGATCTTCAACGGATCATTGTGGATAAGAAACCGGTTACCTTTCAATCCGACAGCGAGGGACGATTCCAGGCCTCGCTCAAGGTGCCACTGGCCGTTCCAGTAACCAGGTTGCCTCGCCCCGGCGAAACACAGACCCACGTCATCCGCGCCGAACAGCGCAAACCCTATGGCTCGTTGCAGAAAACCCAGACCCTGAGCCTGGTGCTGGAAAAGATCGTCGAGACGGTAGCCCTGGCCTTCATGGCCACCGTGCTGGGCATGATCTTTGCCCTCCCAGTCAGTTTTCTGGCAGCGCGCAATCTGATGTGGGGCACTCCTGCCACGCGGGCCATCTATTACATCGTGCGAACGCTCCTCAACATAGTCCGCTCCATCGAGACCCTGATGTGGGCCATTGTCTTTGCGGCGTGGGTCGGCCTCGGGCCGTTTGGCGGTATGTTGGCATTGATGCTGCATACCATCGCCGCATTGGGCAAGCTCTACTCCGAGGCAATAGAGGGCATTGACCCCGGCCCCATCGAGGCCCTGCGTGCCACCGGCGCCAACGGCCTGCAAGTGATCGTCTACGCCGTGCTGCCACAGATCGTGCCAACCTTCCTGTCTTTTACCCTCTATCGCTGGGATATCAACGTCCGCATGTCAACGGTCATCGGCCTGATCAGCGATGCGGGTCTGGGTTTTCTGGTCATCCAGTGGGTGCGGTTGAACAATCTCCGGGCCATGGCTACGGCCATCATCGCCATCGTCCTGGTCGTCGCGATTCTGGACTACGTTTCGGCCTGGTTGCGACAGCGGATCATCGCCGGCAGGCCAGCGACTCGCCGCGCTAACCCTGCCATCCGCTACGCGACCACAGTCCTGCTATTGGTCGGGTTTGCGGCCGCCTTCGTTTGGTCCTGGGATGTGTCCAGGATCGATTTCGGTGAACTGATCGACGGTGCGCCGAATGGTCTTCGCCTCATCCGCGCATTCATCGTGCCCGAGATGTTCACCCGGCCCACAGACGAGCTGAGCGTTAGTGCCACGCTGCCTGTGCCATGTGACTCCGGCGCGGCAAGTGCTGTCGAGGAGACAGGCACACGCGTGGATCTCTCGGTTTCGTGCGGCGACGTAGGTGACCCGCTCACCATTCGCGGCTACGAGCTCCCTCCGGACACAGAGGTCTCTGTGCGTTGGGCCCTCTCCGATGGTGCCTACCTGCGTATTGCCAAGGAATGCTGCACGACCGACGAGAACGGGGATCTGACATGGGAGACCAAGATCCACCCGCTGATGGAGGTAGATCCCGATTCTGATCGTCCCGAACCCGGCAGTGTGACGATTGCGTGGAAGAGCTATGTCGGCGGCATTCAACTCAGTGAGCCTTTCAAAGAGGTGGTCAACCTCTCGCTGGTGACCCTTCTCATGGCTCTGCTCGCTACGACGCTTGGCTCGTTCTTTGCCATCCCGCTGAGCTTTTTGGCGGCGCGAAACATTACGGGCCGTCACCCTGTAGGCCAGGCAATCTATTTCATCTCTCGTACCGTATTTAACCTGTGGCGGTCTGTTGAACCGATGATTCTGGTGGTGATCTGCGCTGCCTGGGTCGGGATCGGGCCCTTTGCTGGCGTGCTTGCCCTGGCCATCAACAACATCCCCAACCTGGGCAAGCTGTTCTCCGAGACCATCGAGGAGATCGACACAGGACCTGTGGAGGCGATCACGGCTACTGGGGCTAACAAGGTGCAAACACTGGTGTACGCCATCGTCCCCCAGTTGGTCCCCAAGTTCCTGGCCTTTATCCTCTACCAGTGGGACATCAACATCCGCATGTCCACGGTCATCGGTTTCGTCGGAGGAGGGGGCATTGGCCAGTTCTTCCGCCTGAATGTGGGGCTGAACCAGTACTCGGCAGCAGGCATGGCCGTGTGGGCCATAGTGATCATGGTCTGGAGCATGGACTATCTGAGCGCCCGCGCCCGTGAAAGGCTGACGTAAGCACGGGCTGTGGCTGTGTGCGGGTGACGAGGACCATGCCAGAGCACCCAGATCACGGCACCCCGGCTGATTCCGGAATGCTAAAGGTCATCATCGATTTCGACGGCACGCTGACCGCCGAGGAGACCCAGGTCAGGTCCCTGGCTGAAAGGTCGCTCAAGACGCTGGCGACCGAGATCCTAGACGTGCCGCAGTCGCGCCTGGCAGAAGAGTACCAGGCCACCCGGGCGCGGCTCCTTGCTGCCCCGCACCGCTATTGGTGGGAGGTCAACGGCCTCATCGCCTCCTACTGCGACGAGGGCGCATTCATCCTCAACACGACCACCCTGCAGGTGATGCTGCGCGACAACCCAACCTATGCCCGGGCCGTGGCCGCTGCCTTTCCCCAAGCCGAGTACGATCCCGTGGTGGATTGCACCAACCACCTGTTCCACCGGCACACGGCAGAGCTCCCCCCCGCCTTCCGCCCGGCGGCCCGCCATGTGCTAGACGCGCTGGCGGCGCACCCAGACCGCGCGCCGCTCGTGCTCACCAACTCGCTGGGCGACAAGGTGCGGCGGCTCCTGTCCACGCTGGGGCTAGACGGCGAGGTCGCCGTTCTGGGCGACACGCGCCAATACGATATGGATCCGGACTGGACGCATCACTTCTCGCATCCGGATCTGGGCGAGATCCAAGTGTGGCCAGTTCCGCCAAATCGCCACATAGACCTGCGAAGGCCGGTGTATTATCGGGCGCTGGTTCGCGCCGCCGCGGACGGCTCGCGCCTTGCCGTGGTGGCCGATACCCTCTCCCTCCCCGGCGCGCTGCCGCTGATGATGGACATCCCTTTTCTGCTGCTGCGCACGCCGTACACGCCTGACTGGTGTGTGCGGGTTGTGGACGCTCACCCACTGGGCCAGGTCCTCGACGATCTGGCCGAGCTGCCACCGTCCCTGGACATGCTAGCCCCCTGAGACCGGAACTTCGTCTTCCCTGCTCAGGCTGGACCACAGTCCGGCCTTGGGCGTCCAGGCGCGGACTGTGGTCCGCGCC
>JBFFCR010000239.1:0-6241 GCA_041559855.1 Anaerolineae bacterium
GATGATGCCCTGCGGCCCGAGACGGTCTACGGCCTCATCACCGTGGACGTGCCGCCGGGCGAACACCAGGTGCTGTTGCGCTGGGGGGACACACCGTTGCGCGCGACAGGCAAGGCGCTGACACTGGCCTGTCTGACCATCGCCATTGGGCTGGTATTCGTACCTTCAGTACCGCGCTGGCGCAATGCGAGAATGTCCTAGCCCGAACTCACCAGCATAGAAAACGGCACTGACCCTCTGCGCCTGGCATCTGCTATAGCATCCACCGGGGTTCCCCGCAGATCGAGCTGGGCATGGCTGTTGTGCTTGTGCCCCTCCAGCACCAGTTTCCCAGGACAGCTACTGCTCTTTCAGCAGGCCAAATCCCATTGACAGGGACATCGCTGCGAACATGGAGAGAATCGAGCCCAGAAACCGGCGCTTTTTCTTGAGCGCAACGCCCGCAGCGACGACGAACCCGCCACCCAGAACCCGGTTCACGCCCATGACCGTCTTGTCGGCCTCTTCAGGGCTGGCCCCCCGATCCACCAGCGACCACTTGAGGATCGGGCCGCCATCGATGGCCGGGATAGGCAGCAAAGAAACTGAGAACAGGAAGGCGTTCATGCCAACCGCAGCATTTGCCACGTCGCCTGGCACAGTCCCGTGCCGGGTGAGCCGTCGAAAGAGCAGGGCCAGGAGAAGAAGCAGCCCATTGCATACCGGTCCACCCAGGGCCCGGAAGATGTGCTGGCGAGGAGTCACAGATCTGTCGTTGATGTCATAGTACACAACCAGCGGCATGCCCCATGTCACGCGCAGGGCATCCATCGGCTTCCCGATCGCCCGGGCTGCTGCTGCATGGGCGAGATTGTGACACCACTCCGATCCCAGGATCGTGGACATTGTCAGGGCACCGACTCCCATCCGCTTCCACCATGGTCGATCGTCGCGACCTTGGCCTGCCAGCCAGGACATGAGCAGCCAGACGGCCAACTCGGTCACGGGAAGCCATGTGGTGTCCTTGACCACGACGGGGGTGCCGAACACCTTCCCCACATGGGTCACGTCGTCCGTCGGCCTGACAACTGCAGGCTTTTTCACAGATGGCATCCAGGCTCTCCTATCGATCTATTCCTGCAAAGAGATCGCGCTCCATCTTGCCTCCGGTGAACGGTGGAACGACGCGGGTGTAGCGATCATATCGTGACATCCAACGGGCAACCAGGGCCGAAACGCCCCCATGGCCAGAGGGCATTTGACTGGCGTAACATTGGGCTGCCCGCTGGCTCGCCTTAGAAGCCGAGGAGACCTTGATCTTGGTGGTTACCACCTGGCTCTCCTCGGCAACGCGCTTGAGATTGATGTCTCGATTGTGTCCCAGCGCAGCCGGATCCTGACCGAACAGGGGCAGGATCTTGACTGCCAGTCTCGCCAGCACCTGCGGAAAGGCTGTGTAGTATAGCTTCTGCGGGCTGTATGCTGGGAGGCCATCCTCCAGGTGCGCAGGGAACCTTTCCGCGTTGCCTGCGGCATGAAATGCCAGGGTGGTGGCTCGATGCATCTTGACATGGTCCGGATGAAAGTAGCCGCCAGTTGGATCGAAGGTGATGACTACCTGGGGCCGGATCTGCCGGATCAGACGCGTGATCCGTTCCACGACCGATTCCATGGGCGCTTGATACAGGCTGGCCGGATGCTGGTTCTCAGGGGCGTTCTCCATCCCCGAGTCGCGATAGTCCAGGAGATGCACGCCGGACAATCCCAGGTGACGTGCAGCACAGTCAAGTTCCTGGGTGCGCAGCTCAGCCAGCGACCCGTAGCCTTCAAGCAGCTCTGGATCGACGTGGCCCGCCTCGCCACGTGTGGCGCAGACATAGTGGACGGCTACCCCGCGCCTGGCGTAGAGAACGATCGTCCCTGCCAGGCCAAAGGTCTCGTCATCGGGATGGGCAAAGACGACCAGCAGACGCAGCGCGGCATCCGATTCCCTGAGAATGGTTGATTCCATGGCGTTCGCGCTCCAGAGACAGAATAGGTATGGTCTTGAACGATAGCGTGCTGTTCAACAGACCGAGCGGCGTCCATTGTACCTGATCTCCGATTCGGGAGCAAGTAGCCGAGCGGAAGGCAGGAGGCAGCCAGCCAGAAGTGGGGAGCCCACATGTCATATATTCAGGACGGACGTGTAGTAACTTATATCTTGTGCTAGCAAGAGTACCTGGGCACTGCCTGGGCTTTGGCCTACAGGCAGACATGTGGTATAATTGCCGCAAGCTATTCAAAGTAGAGGAGATCCAGATGAGCGAGCAAGACGTCCCGGATGTTGGCTCCCAGCTACGCATCCTGCGCAAGCAACGAAAGCTGTCCATGCGCGCACTTGCCGAACTATGCGAGCTGTCGCCAAACACGATCAGCCTCATAGAGCGCGGAGCCACGTCGCCCAGCATCTCTACGCTGCATCAACTGGCAAGTGCCCTCAAAGTACCGATCACAACCTTCTTTGACACTCCGGGCGCAAAGCTGCAGGCGATCCGCTCCCGGCCCGGCGAACGCCGCTTCTCGGGGAGCAGCAACGTTCTGCTGGAAAGCCTGGGATCGGGCCTTGAAGGACAGACGTTGGAGCCATTCCTGGTCACCCTGGAGCCAGGTGCGGACAGCGGCGCGTCAGAGATCGTTCACGGCGGTCACGAGCTGGTGTACTGCCTCAAAGGCGATCTGGAATACATGATTGAGGGACAACGCTGCGAGTTGACCACAGGAGACTCTTTGCTCTTTGAGGCCAACCTGCCCCATTGCTGGCGCAATACCAGTGAAACCGAGCCGGCGATATTCCTATTGATCTTCCAGTCCGCCGACGTGGGACAGCCCTTGGAACACCACCTGCGGCCCTAGCGCCCTCCCCGCGTCTCCCGGGCCTTTCGACTCCCGTCCGGCTGCTTGGCAAAAGGCCCTGGCTCTGCTATAATGGGCCCAACTTCCCGGCTGGCGGCCTGTGTCGCCTCGGGCCTATTGAGGAGTCGAGCAACGTATGGAGCCGGAACCCCAAAGGCAATGTCCCCATTGCGGGACGCCGGTGGCACGGAAAGCAGAGACCTGCTTGATGTGCGGGGCCGAACTGAAAGAAACAAGGAGGCGGCAGATCGGCCTGCCATTGGCAGATCTGCTGTTGCCGCTATTGATCTTGGGCGCACTGGCGCTGTGGATATGGAAACCCTGGCAGAACCCTGAACCCGAGGTCGCGGTTGCAGTCTCCGCGACGCCCAGCGCGACTCCTTCGGCAGTAGCGACAGCGACCTACCCCGTCGGCCCTTCGGCGACGCCGCTCTACTCTCCCACGCCCTGGCCGACGGCCACGCTCCCACCCGACCACACGCGCCACACCGTCGAGGCCAGCGAGACGGTTAGCACAATCGCCAAGCTCTATGGCACGACTGTCAAGGCAATACTTGACGCCAACGGTCTCAAGACGAACTCGATCATCAGCATAGGCCAGGAACTGCTCATCCCCCTCCCTGCAGCCAACACATCGACGCCCACGCCTACCCTGACCCCCTCGCCGACACCTTTTGTGTACACCATCAGGACCGGCGACACTCTGAGCGCCATCGCCAACCGGTTTGGCACCACTGTGGAAGCGCTCATGGACGCCAACGACATCAGCGATGCCACAAACATCGTCGCCGGTACGAGGCTGACCATCGTGCAGCCGCCCGACTTTTCGCTGACCATGGCCTACGAGAACTATGAGGTGCAGCAGGGAGACACGCTGTACAAGATCTCGGCCGAGTACAACCTGACCACTGCAGAGCTCAAAGAGATCAACGGGCTGACCAGCGATACGCTCAGCGTGGGCCAGGTTCTGCGCATACCGATCGGGACCGCCACGCCCATTCCAACGTCCACGCCATCACCCACGTCGACGCCGACGCCCGGGCCAGCCCGGCCTGCCCCCACACTGCTCACCCCCCCTCACGGCACGGCATTCCAGGGCGCGGACGCGATCATCATGATGAGTTGGGCCTCGGTTGGTATACTGGATGAGGATGAGTGGTACACCGTCCGCGTGCGCCGTACCGGCGTCGTCGCCGAATACCTGCCGCTGGAGTGGACCAAGGCGACCTCGTGGCGGCTGCCAGCAGATCTATACGTCGCGGGTCTCACCGATCCGCAACGCTTTAGCTGGCAGGTCAACATCATGCGCAAGACCGGTGTCGACGAGGATGGCACCTGGCTCGGTGAGCAGATCAGCCCGGCGGGCGAGGTGCGAACCTTTACTTGGAAATAGCGTACAGCATAGTGAACGGAGGCGTGATGAGTACTCTCAAGATCGTTCTCTACATCGTGGCGGCAATCATCCTGCTGTTTGGCGTGCTATGGCTCCTGTCCGCCTTTAGCGCCGAGACCCTCAATCAAGGGGGGCGGTTACTGGTCGGCGGGATCCTGGCGGTCGTAGGCATCGGCATCATCGTTGCCGTCAGGTTGCGCGAGCCCAAGCCCAAGCAGGAAGTGGTCGTCAGGCAGCAGATCGACATCGGTGGTGATGTGGACATCGAAGCCCTCAAGTGCCAGAGTTGCGGCGCCCAGCTCGACAAGAGCGCCATCAGCATGGCAGAAGGCGCCGTGATGGTCACCTGCCCCTATTGTAGCGCCACCTATCAGATCGTCGAGGAGCCCAAGTGGTAGACTGAGGCACCTGGAAAGGAGCTATGATGTCAAAGCAGAGACTAGTGGCCGTTTGGCGTATGCTCTGCGTCTTGGCGCTGATCCTGATCGCGGTTTCGCCTGTGGCGCTGGCCCAGGACTGGAGATTCAACGTCGCCGAAAACCGCGTTCACCTCTACATCGATGCCGACGGCACAGCCCAGATCGTCTACGACATCACCTTCGTGAACGATGCCGGCGCGCCCGCCATGACCGGTATCGACATAGGCATGCCAAACAGCACGTATGACCTGGCGGCGACTACGGCATCCATCAACGGCGTGTCGTTGAGCGACATCCGCCCTTCGCCCTATGTCACGACGGGCATTGGCATCGAGCTGGGCGCCAACGCCATCCGCTCTGGGCAGACAGGCCTGTTCCACCTTGAGACCACTGTGCGCAACCTTGTGTACCGGGACAGCGACGACCCGGAATACGCCAGCGTCGAGTTCATACCTACATACTTTGACAGCAAGATGGTGCATGGCACAACAATACTGGATGTCTACTTCCACCTGCCTCTGGGCGTGACCTCCGAAGAACCGCGCTACCACGACGAGTCGTTCACCGAGTCCTACTTTGAGGATGACCGGGTGGTTTACCGCTGGCTCAAAGAGGACGCGCAAGGCAATCGCGAATACATCTTTGGCGCTTCGTTTCCCAGTCAATACGTCGACGAAGACATCGTGCAGACCGCACCGGCATTCACCCTGCCCAAGTTCGATCTCTGTGGCAGCCCCATCTTCTGGTTTGGAGCCTTTGCCGCAGGCTGGGCAGCGCTGGCATTCATAGGCAGCCGCGCACAGAAGCGGCGGCGGATGAAGTACATGCCGCCCGCTCTCGCAGTCGAAGGCTCCGGAGTCAAACGCGGCCTGACGGCCGTGGAAGCGGCAATCCTGCTCGAGGCCCCGCTGGACAAGGTGATGACCATGATCCTCTTTGGGCTGCTCAAGAAGGGCGTCATCATCGTCGAGTCGGAAAAGCCCCTCAAGGTGAGGATGAGAGAGCCCCTACCCGAGGATCTCAAGCTGAGGTACTACGAACGGCGGTTCATCAATGCCATCGGGGACAAGGGAGAGCCTGCCGAGGGCGCGCTGCGCGAGCTGATCATCGATCTGATTGGCGATGTCAACAAAAAGCTATCAGGGTTTAGCCGCAGTGAGACCAAGGCCTACTACAAGGACATCGCCGCACGCGCCTGGCAGCAGGTAGAGGCCGCCGACACGCCCGAAGTGCTGGGCAAGAGTTGGGGCGAGGGGCTAGAGTGGACCATGCTCGAAGATGACTGGGACACCCGCACACGAGATGTCTTCCGCGACCGCCCGGTGGTCGTGCCCTACTGGTGGTGGTTCTACCGGCCCTGGGCTGTCGGCACGGGCCATGCCCGGCCCTCTACGCCTGTGCCAGGCGGCGGTGGCATACCACGCGGTTCGGGTGGTACCCCCGTGACGCTGCCTACCCTGCCGGGTGCGGATTTCGCCAACACCGTGGTGAGCGGCGTAGAGAACGCGGCGAATACAGTCGTCAGCAGGATCGAGAGCTTTACCAGCGAGATCAC
>JBFFCR010000240.1:0-6221 GCA_041559855.1 Anaerolineae bacterium
CCTGCCTCTTTGCTGAATTCTGCGAGGGGTGATATAATCGGCCATCGATGCGCTCCCCAAATACCTATAAGGAGGACAGAGCTATGAGATGCAATGAATGTGGCGCAGAGAACGTACCCGGATCCAAGTTCTGCACTGCGTGTGGGGCTGTGATGGAGGTCGCGGCGCCCGCAGGTGCGATCGGGCTCGCCCCACTGGACACCGATGTTGATCACGCCCAGCGCGAGTACGAGGGCTCACGAGGCCGGATCAGCTACCGGATCGACGGCACCACCTTGCAGGTGGTCACCATCGAGCTCGAGGCTGGCGAGGTGATCTATTCCGAGTCGGGCGGCATGTCATGGATGTCAGCCAACGTAGAGATGAAGACGCACTCGGGCGGAGGCATCGGTAAGATGCTCAAGCGCGCTGTCTCTGGCGAAGCGCTGTTCATCACCGATTTCTACGTAAACCAAGGGCGCGGAACTGTCGCCTTTGCCTGCGAGTTCCCGGGGAAGATCATCCCCTTCAACCTGAAGCAGGGGGAAAGCATAATCGTCCAAAAGGATGCTTTCATGTGCGCCGAAAAGAGCGTCGACATGGACATGCACTTTCGCAAACGCCTCGGCACGGGATTCTTTGGGGGCGAAGGCTTTATCATGCAAAAGATCTCTGGACCCGGCCTCGCCTTCCTCGAGGTGGATGGCGAGGTTGTAGAATACACGCTGGAACCGGGCCAGCACCTCAAAGTGGACACAGGACACCTGGCAGCGATGGAGTCCACGGTAGACTTTGACGTGACAATGGTCAAGGGGTTCCGAAACATCCTCCTGGGTGGCGAGGGTCTCTTCCTGGCCAGTGTGCGTGGGCCAGGCAAAGTTTGGCTGCAAACCATGCCGATGTCCAAGCTGGCCCAAAAGATCGCCCGCTTCATGCCGCAAACCAGGGATTCGGGCTCCAAGGGCATCAACATCGATGTGGGCAACCTGTTAGGAGGCTAGCACTGACTACGAGTATGCTCTGGATCGTACTGCTTGCGGGCTTTGTCCTGCTGGCGCTCATGGCTACGGGGATCCTGGTCTTGGTCAAGCTGGGTGTGATCGCAGGCTATGCTCTGAAAGAGGAACCACCAGAAGGGGGCGTGTACAGCCTCGATCAGAGCCACGAGTCGGGCGACGAATAGCTATCCTCGCTGAAAAGCCTCATCCGCCGAGGTTCCAGCCCTTTCGACCTCGAGTTCACTGGGGTAGTAGTGGCGACATGACGTGCATTCAAGGTGGCTTTGGTTCACTTGGTTTTGTCAACGCTACAGCTTGAACAGAGGACTGTCGTGCTACGATCCTGGATGCATTTGTCGGTAGACAAGGTGAAAGGACGCGACCACGTGTCCGCCTGGCCATACTCACAGCAACATGCATATAGAAAGAATTCCCTTGGGGATTCTGGCTGCCCAGCCGATCCCTGCGCGGATAGCGTTTTGCAGCCAGGACAGAGGTGGTGGCCACAGGCCTGCACGGCGCGAATCCGCCACCCCGCGGCCTTGTCCAGGATGACCAGGCGAGCCGGGTAGAGCTGACGCCGCCTGCCCCGTCTTCAACTCGGTGCTGCATCATCTGACCTGAGAGAACCCGCACTTCAACTGCGCTTTCAGACCTATCTGGGCAGGCAGAGCAAAGAGAACCGGCGTGGCACGCCGGTTCATTGGTAGGGTCAAAGAAGTGGGCACGGCTCAGCCGACCCCACCTCCTAGCTGTTGTCTGCTGCTTTGAGCTCAGCGATGTGCTCTTCCACCGCCTTGGCTTCGGAGCGCAACTCGCTGAGGTATGTCGCCAAGCGGGCTATCCGTTCGTCACGCGTCGCAAAGCGTCGCCGGAACTTGGGTCCGGATGCCTGCAATTCTGCGTCGTAACCGCGGTGCCAAGCCTTGCCGCCATCGCGGCGAGGACGGCGATGATGCTGATGCCGTTTGTGGTACTCTCTCATTCGATCACCTCCTTTCATCCTGAAAGTAGACGTCATACTCTTGCAGAAAACGATCGAGTTGCTGGCGGGTGCGGCGGATATCGACTGCCCAGGCGTGCAGGTACTCCAACCCTTCGGCCGTGATCTCGTACACGCGCCGGGCAGGTCCGGGCACCTCCGTATCCCAGGTCGAAGATACCAGTCCATCAGCCTGGAACCGGTGAAGCGTTCGGTAGAGCAGCGCCGGATCGATAGCAGCTCCTTCACCTTCATTCAGTTGCTCCATCAGCTCGTACCCATGGGTGGGTTTCCGTGCCAGCAGGAACAGCACTCGTGGTTGAGCAAAGCTGCGCACGCGCCCACCAGGTGGATGACGACGCTTTCTCCTGTGACCGCGCTCTGACGAATGCCTATCACGCATCCCCAGCTCTCCAATCTACATGTCATACTCAAGTATATGTCTCACACATATAGTATACCATAGCGCGCACTTGGTGTCAAATCGGCAGTGCCCTGTGACTCACTGGGCCGCTGGCCCCGATCGTGTGACCAGGGAAGGACTGGGCCGCTAGGGAGCCTTCATTGACCCAAGCGGCCCACCGGAAACACCCTCGTGGTTGCCGCGCCACTCAAGCCCATGGTGGCGAACGCTGATACCGCAGTGATGCCACTGAGTTGGCTGGCCCGCGTCTCAGCACAACCCAGAGGACGCCAATACCGAAGAAGACCAAAGGCAGAGCGTGAGCCTAGTGGCGGGTGTGCAGCGGGGCTCGATGGGTGGCCTAGGCGACAACAGGTCCCCAACTATGGCCGAGTCGTGGCTGTGTCTTGGCCCTAGGCTGCCGCCCAAGACCGTCGTGAAGCAAACAGCACAGGAGCGACCATTCGGCGTGCGGGGAGGAATCGCTGGCTCATTCAGGCTCCCGGTCCGTGCCCAGAATCCTGGGGATGCCCGTGACCGCGGGCCGGAATGGTGAGCGGTGCCGAGATGTTTCGCCAAGGATATGCCGCCTGACAGAAACCACTGGACACCTTCCACGAAACAGACACCGCTCAGAATCCCCAGTCCTCTACATCTTGGTCGTCCCACCAGTTCCGCCATTCCGTGGCCGACCAGAACTCATCGGCCCAGGGAGGGTCATGGGCATCCGGCTTCACGCCCACGCCTGTGATTCGCCGCAAAGCCCCGGCCGGCAGCCCCGCGTCCGGATTTGCGTCGTCCAAGTGTAGCTGGAGTAGGTACGGAACGGCACCCTTCGCCCGCGGTCCGAACCAGGACAAGGCGCCAATCGAGTGAAAACGTATCGACCGGTCCGAATGCCTGAGGAGCTCGACCAGGCAGGGTATTGCGACCACCGCCTCTTCGGGCTCGAAAAGGGTAATCTGTGACGGGTCCGTTGGGATGCCCCCCGCCAGCTGGACCAGCAGCGGGCAATAGGCGTTGCTGCCAAAGAAAAACAACAGGGAGGTCGGCAGCGGCTCCAAGTGCAAGCGGCGGTATGGCGCATTGGCAGGGGATGGACAGCTCTCACTCCAGTCCGGGGGCTCCAAGCGCTTTGTTCCATCGCAGGCGAGAGTCGCTCGCCCAGGCGCCACCAGACTCGCTCCCAGATCCAGGTTGGCCCCGGTGTAGCAAGTACCACCTTGGAATCCGGTCTGAGCCGTGTAAAACTCTCCAAGAGGGGTGAAGACAGGCTCCAGGATCAGACTAGCGTCACAAGCCGATCCGGCAGCGACGACCTCGACGCCGAGGAGCTCAAGAAATCCCCGGGCGAAATCCTGTATTGACTGGTCTTCGTAGAGCTCTTCGGGAGGGGTTGGGTTTGACCAGACGCTCCCGAAGTCGTATGTCTCCTCCACAGAGAGACAGACGCTGCGGATCTCCAAGTCCTCCCAGCCAGCAGCCGGCACCAGCGTGTATGTCTGCGGCACGGGAGTCGGCCACTCTGGAAACGGGCGGCCCCCACAGGAGTTTACGCTCCACAGGCACAGCACTGCGACGACAAGGCTAGTAGCCTTTGGTCTCATTTCCTTCCTCCTTCAGTTGGCAGTCAGTCCCACAGCCCTCTGCACATCCGCATTTGATAGGCCCCAGGCGCTCTTCGGCGCGGCGTTGTCCTCCTCATAGCGATCAGGTCCCTTGCCACCATACATCGCGTACACACAGGACTTGCGGCGAATCGGGGATTGAATGGAGGATGTCCATAGCATCAGCACCCACCAAGCCTACCTTCATGGATTCTAGCACAACTACCTGCGAGCGGCAAGGCTATGACTGGAAGGACAGACTCTACAGAGAGGCTGCGTTCTTCTGCGGCAACACCGTTGACCGATCTGAGATAGTCAGACACTTGCTGGCCTCTGGCCAACTTCGTGCAACAGTGCAGAGCGAAAACACTGCGGGCGGGGGGCTATGGCACAACCGGATGCGGCGGTTGGCAGCCTCAGTGTATCAAATGAGCCGCCGACCGTCAAATGATGGAAAGGCGGTTCTTCGTGACTGTACGTACTGCAGAGAGGGATCAGGAGCTTTCAGAGCTCCTGCGCGACCGGCTGCAGCGATTGCCGGACATGACTGTGACATTGGAACTCAGGGTTCACCCGGACGTGGTTTACACAGAACTGCGCAGACACATCAACACTACTCAGCTCTTCATGCCATCTGACAGCCACGGTCCAAGCAAGTTCCCATTGAGACCAAAAGAATACCCAGGTTCGAAGACTGACCGCCTTATCGTGGAGATGGTGGGGTATGCGCCAGACTATGACGGCTCCCCGGTACAATTCGAGCCCGTGCCTGTTGACGTAGTACTAGACAAAGTCCCGGTTGAGCTACTGACAGTAGAACCGGGCTATAGCACCAAAGTCACCCCTAGTCTTATGCACTTGGTCTCAAGCGAGTCTGACACAGGTCCCTTCTTGGAAGAAGATGGAGGCGACGAAGGGCAGTTCGAACTGCCGCCCGAGCGCGTGCAGAGCGTGCTGACCGAGATGCGCGAGGTCCTGAAGAGCAACAGCGTCCCTGATCAGAGGACGCTGCTTCGGAAAGTATTGGTCGATATGGCCATGGGTCAGACCAATGGCACGTTGACGCTTACGTTCGCCCTATCCGAAGTGACAGGGCTATGCAAAATGCCCCAAGGGAATTCGAGCATCAGGACTGTCATCTGACGCTCAAACTCTAGCAAATCAAGTACTGGCCCTTCGAACTACCCGCAGTGACCTCGAACGCACGCCATGTCGCCGTCCTAGCAGGGCTGAAAGCCAGTAGATCAGACTACACCAGATCGAGCGAAAAGCACAGAATTGCTTCGGGCTGCCTTCCTGCAGCCTGCACCTGATTGATTAGCCGCTTGACTTGTGCAGGCCATCGCCCGAAGCCCCTTGCTGATGTGAATCCTTGCTTGATCAGCATCGGACGCCAATGGACATCATTCTCATGCCCATTGGCGTCCATTCTGCGCTATTTATGTAACAAGTGTCCACATTTGATGTCCATTATCGATACAGACCGTAAGAATCACGGGACGTTTTCCCTCGGTAACGGGCAAGGGTAAGGACTTGTGCCATCACTCGGAGCGCAGAGCAAGCTCGAGTGCCAGATCTGTGACATCGCGGACTACCATATCCGGACCCCAGTAGTTGCTAAGCACGATGACTGCAACTCCGGCATCGGGTACCATGAAAAAGTCCGTTTGGTAGCCGATGTCGCCTCCGCTATGGCTGATCGTCTGGTACCCCGCATAGTCGGACAAGAACCAGCTTAGCCCGACGTGCACCGTGCTGCGCACTGCCACTGTCGGTGCCCATAGAAGCTCGTAACTTGACGCGTCCAGGATTCGCTTGCCCTCCAACTCACCGTGATTCATGTTGGCCATGGCCCACCGGCTCATGTCTGCGACATTCGAGTAGAGACACGAGCTGGGGCCGTGCCGGCGATTGTAGGCATAGTGCCCAGTTACCTGAATCTGGCCCCCCTTTTCTTCCTGGACATGCCCGATGGCCAAGAGCGCCGGATCGACATCGCGGATGAGGATGCTGCTGTCGTTCATGCCCAGGGGAAGAAGAATGTTCTCTCTTACATAATCGGCGAAGGATTGTCCGGAAACCTTGGCGATTAGGTCGCCCAGAACTTCGAACGCCAGGTTGCTGTAGGTGAATCTTTCTCCGGGCTCAAACAGGAGCTCACGATCGGTGATACTGCGAACGTAACGCTCCAGCGCTCCCTCGTCGTACTCTGGCTTGTCCCAGTGGTAGTCCTCGACATCGGGCATTCCGGA
>JBFFCR010000241.1:0-6220 GCA_041559855.1 Anaerolineae bacterium
ATGTTCTCCGGTGGGATGCCCACCTGCTCGGCCATGCGGGCGTGATGAACCAGGTGGCGATACTCCCCATGGATGGGCACAAAAAACCTGGGGCGTACCAGGTTGAGCATCAACTTGTGTTCCTCGCGGCTACCGTGCCCCGAGACGTGAACCTGCATTCGTTCGTGGTGATAGACCCTGGCTCCTGCGCGGAAGAGATTGTTGATGGTGCGGTTCACCAGCTCCTCGTTGCCGGGAATCGGCGTGGCTGAGACGATGACCGTGTCGCCGTGCCGGATGTTCACCTGGCGGTGCTCGCCCAATGCCATGCGCACCAACGCCGAGGTCGGCTCGCCCTGACTACCCGTGCAGGCAATAGCTACCTGCTCAGGCGGAAGGGAGTTCATCTCCTGGGGGCTGAGCATCTCGTCGGGCGACAGGTCCAGGTATCCCAGCCCGGCCGCTGCCTTGGCATAGTTGATCATGGACCTGCCGACGATCCCCACCTGCCGGCCGAACTTGCGGGCTGTGGTCACTACTTGTTGGACGCGCGAAATGTTGGAGGCAAAAGTGGCGACGATGATGCGCCCCGTGGCGCGCGCAAAGACCTGCTCAAAGGTTTCGCCAACGACTTGCTCGGAGGGCGTGTGGCCGTCGGTTTCCGCGTTGGTGGAATCGGAAAAAAGGACGAGGACGCCTCTGCCGCCCAGATCCGCCAACCTGGCGAAATCGGTCAGCCGCCCGTCGACCGGCGTTTGGTCGAACTTGAAATCCCCAGAGTGGACGATGAGGCCCACTGGCGTCGTGATGCCGAGGCCGACGCCATCGGGGATCGAGTGACAGACACGAAAGAACTCGACGGCAAAGGTGCCCAGCTCCACGATGTCCCCGGGCGACACGGTATGCAGTTCGGTGCCGTTGAGCAGGTGATGCTCTTTGAGTCTGACCTCGATGAGGCCGCGCGTCAGGCGCGTTGCGTAGATTGGGGCCTTGACCTGCTGCATGAGGTAGGGCAGGCCGCCGATATGATCCTCGTGACCGTGGGTGAGGACGATGCCCTGGACCTGCTCCTTGCGTTCAAAGACGTACTCCATGTCAGGGATGACGATGTCGATCCCCAGCATGTCGCTCTCGGGGAACATCAGGCCGCAATCGACGACCAGCAACTGGTCGTCGTATTCAAAGACCATCATGTTCTTGCCGATCTGACCAATGCCGCCGAGGGGGATGATGCGCAGGCAGTCTTGGGTCAATGGTGGCTCCTTTGCTAGTGACCGGGTGGGCATGCTCCCCGGGTGTATCCGCCCGTCTGTCCGGTCGAAATGCCCTGGGGGGCTCGCGATCCTCTTAGAACAAGCTCAATTGCTCGGCTTGGGTGATCTCGGGTTCGGCCTCTTCGATCTCTTCCAGCTTGACGAGTAGGTCTGGAATCTTGAGGATGTCCTCTTCGAGCAGACTCCGCCAGCGGGGTTGGTGGAGGGCCGCGGCTGGATGGAACATGGGATAGTAGATCATGTTGCCCGCACGCTTCGGCTGTCCGTGGATGCGAGAGATCGACGCGCCCGCGAAGTAGCGCTGCATCGAAAAACGACCCAATGTGATGATCAGCCGGGGCCGGATCAGGTCGATCTGCCTATCCAGATAGGACCGGCAAGCTTCGATCTCTGCTGGCTGTGGGTCACGGTTGCCCGGTGGGCGACACTTGACGACATTAGTGATGTACACATCCTGCCGGCGCAGGTTGATCATTTCCAGAAGCTCGTTCAGATAGTTGCCTGCTGCGCCGACAAAGGGCCGGCCCTGTCGGTCCTCGTGGAATCCGGGTCCCTCGCCGATGAACATGATGTCTGCATCTTCCGGCCCTTCGCCCGGAACGGCGTTGGTCCGCCCCTGAGAAAGTATGCAGTCTTGGCATGCCTTGATTTCTTCGCAGAGGTGAACGAGTTCGGACAACGATCGGCTCCTTTCATGGTGTCAGACGCGCATTCTCGCGCTGTCCGCACCGCCGGTGAGAACGCGGATCGATTGTACCTCATCTGCACGAATTTGTCTAACCGGCCCGGCGTTCGCGGATAGGTTCGTCCCGCCTGCTGTGGGTCAGGCTGGGCGAGTGGTCGTGTGTGATGCGGCTTGCATCGCCAGCCAACAACCGGTCATGCAGTTGCTGGCGGCAGACGGTTAGGTTCATCTGGAATTGGGCAGTCTCAAAGAGCGGCGTGGTCATTATGTACGCATCTTCACTGTTGTCGGTGTAGTATCCCTTTCGCCGCGATATGATCTCGAATCCGTACTTTTCGTAGAGGGCGCGCGCCGAGCTGTTGGACACGCGCACCTCGAGGGTGGCCCTGTCGGCGCCCAGCCTCATGCCATGCTCGAGCAAGGAGACCAGAAGCAGTTCGCCGAGTCCCTGGCCCTGCCACTGGGGGTGTACGGCGATGGTGCAGATATGCGCTTCGTCGACCAAGAGCCAGAAGCCAGCATAGCCCAGCAATGGCCCGGACGCCACAAGTCCAAAGAGGCGCTTTAGGCGCGCCAATGGACCGGCTGGTGTCCGGGCCTTGCGGACGACCAGCATGGTGCTGTGCTCGTTCCTGGTAATCTCGTAGCGATATGCGCGCGCGGACCAGGGAGCCGGGAAGACAATCCGCTCGATCTCCATGACCTGCTCGATGTCGTCTAGGGCCATCGGTTCGACAAGGTAAGGCAGCCTATTGGGCATCGATCTCCGGGCTCTGTAGATAGATGGGGGCAAGCGTGGTTGGGTCGTCGGCATCTCCCTTTTGCAGGCGCTCCCAGCCCAGCTCGGCAAGATAGGCGGCGCGGCGCATGGATGCGGCTGGTGTCGCGATGATGGCTTCCAGGCCCAGGTGCTGCCGGATCTCGCCAGTGGTTTGAGCGTCTATCTCGCCGCAGAAGAACGATGGGCCATCGACCATTTGGCAGAGTTCCTCTACTGTTGTGAGCGCCATCTCTCCCACTCGCTCCCAATGTCCCCTGCGGGAGGCATATTGCGCAGCACAGAGCCGGCCCCGCCCGGCCTGTAGCACGGCCCATACGGGCAGCGGCTGGGTCATGTGGGGCCGAGCAACGACGTCAAGGGTTGGGATGCCGGCGATTGGCTTGTGGAGCGCCAGGGCCAGGCCCTTGGCGACGCTCAGGCCAATACGCAAGCCAGTGAAGGAGCCCGGACCCAGGCTGACCACCAGACCAGACAAGTCGGCAGGCGCAAGGTCCTGTTGTTCGAGGAGCCGAACCACACGGGGCATCAATTCGACCGTGTGCCTGTTCACCGAGTACCAGGATTCCTCGCCCAGCACCCGGCCCCCGGCAGGGTCATACAAGGCCAAACCGGCCATCTGCGTCGCAGTATCAATGCCAAGTAGCATGCGTCCCCTTGTCCTTTACACCCCAAAACTGGTCTGGCGGAAGCTGCGCAGCAGCTCCTTGAAGCGCGCGCCCGTCGCGCTGACGACCATGCCGCGTTTGCTAACGTCCAGGTGGCGGAGCGCAATCCACAGCCGGCCGGCAGGCAGCGCAGCAGCGATTCGGTCCGCCCACTCGACAAGACATACGCCATCTCCGTAGAGATACTCGTCGAGGCCAAGGGCCATGACCTCCTGGACCGCCTTCTCTAGCCGGTAGACGTCGATGTGGTAGAGGGGTGGTGCGGGGGCAGGTGGGTGGTATTCGGCGACGATGGTGAATGTCGGGCTGGTGATCGGCTCGACGACGCCCATCCCCTCGCCGATGCCCTGAACCAGGCAGGTCTTGCCCGTGCCGAGCTCGCCTTCCAAGCATACGATGTCCCCAGGCTGGAGCAAGGTCCCCAGCCGCACGCCGATGCGGTGCGTCTGGGCGGCACTGTGGCTTACAAAGTCTAGCGTGTGTTCGTCGAGAATGGGCATGGCTCTGCTACCTTCAGAACGGTATTATACACCGGTTACGAGCAAACGACAAGCATTTGACCGGAACTGGAGTTCTATGGTATCATTGACGCCATTCTAGAACAAGGGGCTGTTGATGCGTCGCCTGGTTGTCTCCGACATTCACAGCAACCTAGAGGCATTTCAGGCTGTGCTGGATGACGCCGGGCCGGTGGACGAGGTATGGTGCCTGGGCGACGTCGTTGGCTATGGTCCCGATCCAAACGGCTGCGTCGATCTACTGCGGTCGCTCCCCCACATATGCGTTGCCGGAAACCACGACTGGGCTACCCTGGGCAAACTGGACTTGCGTGACTTTAACCCTGATGCGCGCGAGGCCAATCTGTGGAACCGGCGGCAATTGACCCCTGAGAATCTGGCCTACCTGGAAGAGCTGCCAGAGACCTTTTTGGAGGAAGGGCAGTTCAGTCTGGTCCACGGAAGCCCGCGATACCCGATCTGGGAGTACATCATCTACCCTGCCACGGCCGAGGTCAACTTTGAGTATCTGAGTACTCCCTACTGCTTCGTGGGCCACACCCATACGCCGGTGATCTTTCGCCTGGGCGACGGCGAGTGTGCCCAAGAGTGCGAGATGATCGTTCCTGAGCCGGCCGTTCCCGTGGAATTGGGATCCGAACCCATGATCGTGAATCCGGGCAGTGTAGGCCAACCCCGCGATGGCGATCCCCGGGCCGCTTACCTCTTGTTGGACAGCGAGCACCTCATCATCGAGCATCGCCGCGTGGAATACCCAGTCGACGTCACGCAGGCCAAGATGATGGAGCACGACATCCCCATAAGGCTCGTGCTGCGGTTGGGGTACGGCTGGTAAGCCGCTGCCCGCCGAGTCTGGGAAAAGGACATCCCCTGTGGAACAGCAAAAGGCGATCGTCTTGGGGCATCCCAGCTACGTCTGGCGCTTTGGACAGGAGCGACGGCTGGAATTGGTGCGTCGCCATGCCTCCCTTGAGGGACGGACAATCCTCGACGTGGGATGTGGGGTGGGCATGTATGTGCAGGCGTTTCGACGCTTCAGCGCTGATGTGCATGGGGTTGACGTTGACGGGGAAAAGCTGGCGGAGGCAGGGCATGAACTGCCCAATCTCTGCGTGTCTGTGGCAGAGGCCTTGCCCTACGCCGATGGAACATTCAACGTCGTCCTATCCCACGAGGTGATCGAGCACGTGACCGACGACCGGCAGGCCCTGGCAGAGGCAGTACGTGTGCTGAAGCGCCCGGATCCAGGTGAGGATAGGACGGGGGGCAGGCTGGTCATCTTTGCGCCGAACCGGCTGTATCCATTCGAGACCCACGGCGTCTTCTGGCGTGGACGCTATCGAGCTGGCAATGTCCCGTTGGTAGGCTACTTGCCAGCGAGGTGGCGCGCACGGCTCTGCCCGCACGTACGAGCGTACACCAGCCGCGACCTGCGGCGGTTGCTGGACGGGCTGCCCGTGCGAATCGCGGCGCATACCCAGATCTTTCCCGGTTACGACAAGATCGTACGCAGGGTGCCGTCCGTGGGCCGTTGGTTGCGACGGATAACCTACTTGATGGAACGGACACCCCTGCGGATCCTGGGCCTATCGCATCTGGTAGTGGTGGAAAGAATCTCCTAGAACTGTCCTTTCCCTCGAGAAGCAAGCGCATACTGAGAGGGTGCAGGCTGGCGGCGGCGCTTGCACAGCCATTGTGGCTGAGGCAACAGCGCTCAAAGGGTTTGCCTGCTTTCGGCGTCTATGTTATAATCCCCTTTCGCTAGGAGGGGTAGCATAGTTCGGCCTAATGCGCGCGTCTCGAAAACGCGTGAGCAGTAATGCTCCGTGGGTTCGAATCCCACCCCCTCCGCCTGATATGGGCGTCTTCACCGTCGCATAATGGCGGGTGTGATTTGACATTTCGATCGAATGTCAGTATACTAAGCCGCCACTTGACCTTTGGGGCTCTGTGGTCTAGGGGGGGCTGCCTGGTGAAGGGTGCTCTACAGGCCACCCTAGCTCAGTAGGCAGAGCAAGCGCCTTGTAAGCGCTGGGTCGTCGGTTCGAATCCGACGGGTGGCTCTGAGGCGGTTTTGCCCACGTAGCTCAGTCGGAAGAGCACTCCCTTGGTAAGGGCGAGGTCATGGGTTCAAGTCCCATCGTGGGCTCTGTCTGGCAGATTGCCAGAGACCGGTGATTTTGTGAACAGCATCAGGAGGTTCTAGCATGGCAAAGAAGAAGTTTGAGCGAACAAAGACGCACGTGAACGTGGGTACGATTGGGCATATCGACCACGGGAAGACGACCTTGACGGCAGCGATCACGAAGGTGCTGGCG